>JAJZSN010000039.1 GCA_021849745.1 Bacillota bacterium
CCATATATTAATAATTTTGTAAATTATTCGCTCCCTAAAAGCCGCTTCTTAGTAGGCTTATTTTGTTATGCCCTCATTTAAACTTAATCTATAATTGTAATCTCTTTCAAACTAAGCTCCTTTCTATTTCCAAGATAGCTCTTGCAGCAATCAAACTGTTTGGGTGTGAGGAATATTTAATAAGTTATAATTTCTTATTTGCGCTCAACCCAGGTAGCTGCATCTTCTTCAAAGGCGATAGACTTCTTCACATATACCCAGGAAATAAGCCAGGTAAGGGGGTAGAAAAGAACGCCCAAGAAGAGCCAGGAGAAGGTGAAACCAAAAATACGGGTGTTCATTACTTCAGGTACATAAAGATTGGCTAGGGGCAAACCGACAACAATTATAAGGAAGATAGAGAAAAGACTAAGACTAAGTTTTAACTGACCGCTCATAAGTTTTTGGAGATACTCTTCGCTGTGCATATCCATTTTCTTTTCATCGGCAGCGGTATACACAGCTTTTTGACTTTCGGTACTCATCCAAATTCCTCCCTTTCTCATTTTTACGGTGAAGTTTTGTTGCTCAATGTAATTATAGAACTTACACCCTAAAATAACTTCACCTTTTCCTTAAAAGGATGAATTTTAACCATAAACAGAATTATTAAGGGGAGATATAGCAGACGCAAACGTTTGGGGTCGTTTAATTACCACTGATTAACCGTTCAAGGCCCAATATTAATATTTAGACTAGCTGAATAGCCAGAAGATAACGTTTTACACATAAATAAATACGGGAAATGTCAAATTCCCGTAGAGCAAATTAAAAAGGCGCGCATCGTTTGTTCCGCTGCGCGCGCCTTTTTATACTACATACCGCTGAATTTTCCACAAGGGTGGAAAATATACTTTCCTGTAGTATAATAAACCCGGTATTATACCGGGTTTGTAACTAATTTCTACTCTCAATTTCCAATTCATACATGTTTCTAAATATTTTAGCATCCTCACTTTGGCGACCGGCAGATTCACAGATTATCACAGGGGTCATATGCCGTTCAGCCATTAGTTGGGCTAGGTGAACGAAATCGGGACCAAACTGGGCATCCAACAAAGTCCAGTGTTTTTTCTCTCCGGCCCCAGTAAACTCAATGGGGCTGAAATGAACATGCAGGTTCTTCATTACTTCTTCTCCCAAAACCTCTCCTACCCGATCCAGAATTCGTCCAAAAGCCTCTTTATTGGTCAAACTACCCTGGCTGGCGGCATGTAAGTGCCCAAAATCAATAGTAGGAATTACTTTAGGATGAAGTTTGCAAAGTTCCAATACTTCTTCCATGTTGCCCAACTGGTTTAATTTCCCCATGGTTTCAGGACAAAGGTAAATTTCCTCATAACCCCCGGCTTCTTTTTCTTCTAACACTTCCAGCAAAAGCTTTTTGGCTCTGCTCAAGGCAGCTACCCTATCCCCCTTGGCCCCGCCCCCCGCATGAAAGACAATTCTGGTCGCCCCCATCCACCGGGCTACTTCCAAGGACTTCATCAGATGTACTTTAGAACTATCTTGTATCTTGGTATCCTCACTGGAAAGGTTGATGTAATAGGGAGCATGAATGCTCATGGCTATATCAAACTCTTTAGCTTTGGCCCCGATTTCCCTGGCCAGTTTCTCCGAAATCCTCACCCCCCGGCTGCACTGGTATTCGTAGGCATTCAGCCCTTGCCCGGCTAAATATTCCGGCATCTGTACCGAAGATTTGAAGCCCGCCTCGTAAAATGATTCAGGGTTACCCGCCGATCCAAAACGTGTTTTCATGTTATGCCTCCATAGTTTAATGGAAATATCCTCCTAGCAAACTTCAAAATTCCTCTCTACAAATGATCTTAAATATGCTATATTTTGTAATATATATCATACATTTTTAAAAATATAAAATGAAAGGACTTCAGCCATGCGGATCAAACTCAGTATACCTTTAATATTGATTGGCTTCTGGCTGTTTTTTTGGGCCTGGTATGCATGGCCGACCCAAACCGTCGGCACAACCGGGTATCTTATACGTACCAGCCTTCCCAAAAACAACAAAATAATCATCCTTATGTATCATAAAGTTAACCCTTTTCCAACTTCCGGCGGATTAGGCCTGCGAGTTAATCCGTCGGATTTTGCGGAACAGATGTCGATATTAAAAGAATTTGGTTATACCGTAATTAGTATGGATAAGATGGTTGAGTTCCTTGAAACGGGGAAACCTTTACCGGAGAGATCTATAGTTATCACCTTCGATGATGGGTATGAAGATAATTACTTATACGCCTATCCTATATTAATGAAATATGGTTATCCGGCTACCATCTTCCTGGTTTATAACCATATCGACGAAACCAACTCCTGGGATGAGAAGCTAGGCTTCCCTTCCAATCACCTTCTCAATTGGGACGAAATTAGGGAAATGGCCGAAAATGGTATAACTTTCGGTTCCCATACTCTCAATCACCCCCACCTGGATGAAATCCCTCTAGCCGAAGCCGCCAAAGAAATTACCATTTCTAAAATCCTATTGGAAAAAACTCTAAAAAAACCGGTTAATTACTTTTGCTATCCTTATGGTGATTATAATCTTAAAGTTGCTCATATAGTCAAACTGGCAGGCTATAAGGCCGCCGTCACCACCAGGTTGGGGGTAAATGAAAATAAAGCCAACCCTTATACCCTGAAACGAGTACGGGTAATGGGTACCTATGATCGTTATAAATTCATCCGGGAGCTTGAAAGAATTCGCTAATGTTAAGGACTACATGGCCATAAAGACTCCTTTAATTTAGGAATAGACCTAGATACCTGTACTCAAATTGTGTATAATTAAATTAATATTGTGTCGACAGAAGAGGATGATAAATATGCTGGTTAAAAGTGTAATGTCAACTCCCGTGATATCCATACCGCCCAAATATGACGTGGGCAAAGCATTGGAAGTAATGCGTGCCAATCACATCAAATATCTGCCCATAGTTAGTAACAACTCCATTATGGGCTTAGTTTCCGAAAGCGACCTACTTAAAGTATTCCCCAAAAAGACTTTGAATAGTTTTGAAATGAACCTTTTATCCAGGACCCCCATAATCCAGGTGATGGTCAAAAACCCCACTATTATCGACCCTGATGAGACTTTGGAGAAGGCGGCCATGATAATGCATAGTTGCCATATCGGCTGCCTGCCGGTAGTGGAAAATAACGAATTGCTAGGTATGCTTACCGAATCAGATGTTATCAATACCTTCGTAGGAGTTATGGGCATCGGTCAAAAAGGAATCCGGGTAACCCTGAAGATTCAACCCCGTATGGGTTTCCTGGCCGATCTAATCAAAAGCTTTGATGAACTTGGGATTGTTGTAGATAAGTTTGTTGCCTTTAAATCAGAGATTGTGGTTAAGGTAAAAACCGATGATGCCGAATCCTTGAGAAAGGAATTGGAGGGTCAGGGGTATGAGATTCTTCATCTAGCCGAGGAAAATACCGTCCTGGCCTGTGAACTTCCAGTGGTGGAGGAAAAAGTAGGCAGTTAAGTTAAAAGACTATTTCGAAAGTCATTACATTTCGGAAATGATAACTACTGTTCTTGTCTTCTCACCACATAAAACTTCCTGTAAGTACCATCACCTGCTTTTATAAAAGTAAAAGCCCCATAGATATCCAGCAGTTCCAGCCCAGCTTCCGTAAGCATCTCCATAACCTCTTCCGTGGTATAACCCTTCTCGCGATGGACCTCCTGAAACTTTTCGTAGAGGTCCCCTTTTTTTATAAATCCGGTCAATTGAATCTCCCAGACATCCCGTTCCTGATGATAAAAGGTCTCCCACACCAGGGACATCTTTTCGTCATCCACGAAGCTGGTACCCCCATGAATCCGGTTCAGTTTCTGAACATTAACCAAGTCAAAAATGAACATCCCGCCGGGTTTCAGGTTCTCATATACCCCCCGAAAGACCCGGGCCAAATCCCCAGGCTCCAGGATATAGTTCAACCCGTCATGGTAACAAGTCATCAAATCCACCGGTTCAGCCAGACTGAGCTCACACATATTCTGCTCAAGGAAGTCCGCATCCGAACCCTCTTCTTCAGCCTTCTTCCTAGCTATATCCAGCATCTCCCCGGACAGGTCAATACCCACCACCCGATAACCCCTTTGGGCAAAAGGCAAGGTGGTATTGCCGGTACCGCAGGCCAAATCAGCCACCGTCCGGACCTGATGGCCGAACTTCCTGACGATGGCCTCTATGTAATCAATCCATTCATTATAATCAACACTACCCACCAAGTAGTCGTAAATATCCGCTAACCTTCCGTACTGTGCCACATTATCCTCCTCCGTCCTTCAACTCAGGCCCCTAAAATCATTCTGACGAAGGGCCTCATAAACCACAATAGCCACCGCATTGGAAAGATTAAGAGAGCGGGCCCCTTCCATCATAGGCAAGCGGAGACATTTCTCCGGGTGGGCTTTCAACAATTCCTCCGGCAAACCTTTGGTCTCCTTGCCGAAAACGATAAAATCCCCTGGCTGGAAGCCAGCCTGGTGATGGTAGTTCCCACCCTTAGTGGTAGCCAGGTGGAACCTCGCTCCCGACTTGTCCTCCATTAACTGTCCCAGGCTGTCCCAGTAGTGGATGTCCAGCAAGTGCCAGTAATCCAACCCAGCCCTCTTCAAGTGCTTATCCTCAACCGAAAACCCCAGAGGCTTAACCAAATGTAGCGAACACCCGGTAGCAGCACACGTCCGAGCAATATTCCCAGCATTCTGAGGAATCTCCGGCTCCACCAACACAACATTAAACACCTCAAAACCTCCCTAACCACAAACTATGAACTACGAACTATGAACTATGAACTTAATAATTTTCACCTAAAAAACCCCTTGCGCAGGCCCAGCCTCTTAGGAACATCGTCCATGGAGTTTTTCAACCTGGCCCCGGTGGCGCTTAAGCGGGTGAACAAATGGAAAGCATAAGCAATTAAAATACCCGAATTAATATACCCCAGCAAAGATTCCAGGTAAACCAAGAATAGCATCAGGTTGCCCTTCGGTGCATAATCACCGTCGCCCAAGGAAAAATAGGTTACAGAACTAAAATAGAAAAAAGAGGCCAAATCCTCAGTCTCCACTCTTTGGGTTCGTTCGGGACCTTGGGCAATGTAGTTAATTCCGGTACCCTCGTATAGATAAGTAGTTAAAGCATAACCCAGGCTGAACAACAAGATAATCCCCGTTATTGTCAACACTATGGCCAAGGATATGCGTAACAGCAAAAGCCCTGGTGAAAGATACCGGTTCCCTTGGCTTAGACTTAACAACATCCCCCATAACGACCTGTAAATATTGACCACCGAGGCACCCAGGGCAAAAAACCCCAATAGTCCCAAAAAGACCGGATAATAAGTTAAATCAGGCCCATATAACAAATTATAAGCCGCAAGGAAGGTAAAAGGCAACCAGGGCAAGAGAAGAAACCCAACTTTATTTCCCATTGAAGCCCCATCCCAATCCCTTAGCCACATAGCCCATAAAACGGCCAAGGTGGCCCCAGCTAACATAAACAACAACAGCCCGTAGAAAAACACTCGGTTCCCCCCGATCCTTATTTTATATATAATTATTTACAGGGGCAACGAAAAAGAAGCTGAAAAATCAGCTTCTCACCAGGGTTAAAGGCTGTTTTTTCTTTTTCGGAGGTAGGTCACAGGCTACCATCCCGCTGTGGCATTCCTCACAGATGAAATCCTCACAAAAAGGACACATATGGATATCGGAGGGATGGGTATCCAGACAATCGTAACAATAAGATGAATCACAGTGTTTGCATAACAAACCCTGAACTTTTTGTTTTTTGCATCGGTCACAGACCGGAATTAACATGACATTTCCCCCTATTCCAATTTCTTATTATTAATATATTATTCGACGCAAATTAAAGAATCCTGCCCATACAGAAAAAAGATTTTTATGAAAACCAGGAATTTACATTGCCATCACGAATTTATATGTAAGGGAAAGGAGATTGGGTATGCGTGCCTTGATTTTTTCAGTTTCTATAGGAGCCGGTCATGACCTGGCGGCCCGGGGAGTCGCTAATGAGATTATGTGCCAAAACCCTGGTTCCGAAGTTGAGATTGTTGATACTTTTGAATATATAAACCCTATTCTCCACAAAGTGGTCTTGGGCAGTTATATAGAGACCCTCAAATTCAACCCCAAGGTCTGGGGCTACCTTTACGAACAGGCTGAAAACGGGGACCGTTTGTTTGATTTCGGTCAGATTCTTAACAAGCTTTTTTCGCCCAAACTGGCCAATCTGGTGAAAAAGTTCGCCCCCGATGTTATCCTATCCACCCATGCCTTCCCTTGCGGAATGTTATCCGTGTTAAAGCAAAAAAACCGGGTAGCCATCCCTGTAGTGGGTATCATCACCGACTTTACCATTCATCCTTTCTGGATTCATGACCACATCGACAGATATGTAATCCCCTCCTGGCAGCTTAAATACATACTCATGGAAATGGGGTTTCCGGAAGAGAAAATCTGGCCCTTAGGCCTCCCTATCCGCCGCCAGTTCAATGAAATTATGGACAAAGCGGTAGCCCGGACCGTCTTCAACCTCACCGACCGGCCCACCGTACTGGTCATGGGCGGCGGTCTGGGTTTGGGTTCTATGGAAGACATCGTCTTCCACCTTGGTAATTCCGATCTTGACCTACAGATTGTTGTAGTAACAGGCAATAACAAGAAGCTTCGCCAAGAACTTGAGCATCTCCAGGTGGTCAACCAGCCGGTGGTACTGGGCTATGTGGATCAAATGGCCACTCTGATGCAAGCTGCCGATGTAATCATCACCAAGCCTGGCGGCCTTACCACCGCCGAAGTACTGACCAGCAGCCTGCCCATGATTATCGTATCCCCCATTCCAGGCCAGGAAGAACGCAATACCGATTTCCTCCTCAATAACGGCGTGGCCCTTAAAGCCCGACACACCTCGGAACTGGTCATTTTACTAAAGCAGTTATTAAACAACCCCTTGCGCATCACCCAAATGCAGGAAATGGCCCGCCACTTGAGCCACCCCCATGCAGCGCGGGAAATAGTTGCTAGAATGAAAGATGAATTTTTTAGCGATAGCTTATAGCTGGTAGCTTGTGGCTTGTAGCTGATAAAAAATGGCCCTGGAGTTAAAACAACCCCACAAACGGCCACAATGGCTACAAGCTATCAGCTACCAGCTATAAGCTAATGTATTCTCCTCGCCACAATATTATAAGCTTCTTCGCCTCCTTTGGGCTGGTATTCAAAGCCGTTTTCTACCAGGACCTCTAAGATTTCGTCGGTTTCATGGGCGTCAAGCCGTTCTACCGTGATATTCAAAATATCCACTGAACCTATCTGGGGGATTATTTGCATTAACCGTGAGGCCCTATCTTGGCCGGCGGCTTTACGCAAATCAACAAATACATCGCTCATCTACTGTACCTCCAAGGTTTTTCAGTAGTTTCTGCTGATAGGTATACCTATATACATTTTTCCACGATTAAATTAAAAAGGCAGGTTATTAACCTACCTCTTTTTCAGCAGATCCTGCCCCAGGATCCTTGGCCAGCAACTGTCCTATTTCACTCATATGCCATAAAATATCCTTTAATGAATCCGTTAGGGACAGATATATGGACGACGACTGAGGAAGACAAACTCCTTTGATCAATCGTTCCTCATGTTCTGATGTAAACCTAGTGGCTTCCTGCCTGCAAATGTTGATTTTCTCTTGAAGATAATTTAGTAAAATCGGATTGTCGGTCAGGAAAATATCATGGACTTGCCGTAAAGAATCCCTTAAAGAATTAAATAGATAACTTAATTCATCAACAGCTTTGTTACTGAATAATACCCCGTCGGTAATCTTGGTTCTACTAACCTGTCCAATCTTCTCAAGATGTTGGCGGATGGTTTCAAAATGGTTAACTACACCCATAATAAGCACAGAGGTGCCTTGTATTTCCCCAGTGGCAGCCTTTTCCGCCAATACCCTTTGAGTAATGGTCTTGTTTTCGCCTTCGATGCGTTTGCCCAGATTTACAGCCCTATCCAAGCAAGTTTTACTATGGCGTAAGAACCCTTCGAAGGTTACCCCTGTCAATTCCTCTAAATCATGGGCAACCTGATCAAGTTCCTTGGCCAGATTACCATAATTCTTGGATTTTAAAAACAATGCCATTTTAACCACCTCCACTAGTTGTATTTTTCTTTAATTATATTTGTTCTATAACCCTATGGCATTACTTATTCCGCAAACAGGAATATTTAGACGGTCAATGGAAAACAATTTAACCTGAAACGTTATCATTAAAACTATACTCAAAATAACTACTTGCCGACAAAGGTCTTCTAACTAATTAAAAGGAGCTGACAGTAATGAAAAAGTTAACCGTATTACTAGTTATATTATTATTGGTCGCCGGATGTGCAGGGACAAAACCCAAACCCCCAGTGACAGAAGGCAAAAATACTAAAGATGTGGATGAGGCCCACATCACTGTAAGCGTTAAAGATATAACCTTTGGTGTAAGTAATCGGCCGAAGTTTTTCAAAAAAGATCAAATCCCCGCTGACGAGGGTTTTGTGGTGGTGGGTCTTGGTATTGTGTTTAAAAATAATAACAAAGAAATATCCTATCCCATTGATCCGAAGTTTATAACCCTTACCACCGATGACGGACAGAACTACAAATATAACGAAGCCAAAACCAATGCCGTCACCGGCAAAGGGGCTCTTAAAGCCACCGAACTCATGCCCGATTGGCGTTTATCAGGGTTAATTCTTTTCGACATCAAGGAAAATGCCAAAATTAAGTCGGTTAGTTATTCTGATAATAACGGCCATACGGTGAAGATTGATTTGCTCAAAGGTCCCACAGGAGTGTGAAAAGGCAGTCGTCAGCTATCAGCAAAAGAGTTTGCAGATTTGCCTTTAAATTCAAGCTGCTTCACGGTTTAGTGAAGCGGCTTGTTTGACGACTGACAGCTGAATATATTGTATACTTCTATCCCTCCCATAGACATTTTCGACAATTTTTGTTACCTTAATATAAGGTAATAAATCGAGGAGGGAATTTTCGTGGGACAAAACCTAACCCAAAAAATTTTAGCAGCCCACCTGGTATCCGGAGACCTGGTTCCCGGCCAGGAGATTGCCATTCGCATTGACCAAACCTTAACCCAGGATGCCACCGGCACCATGGCCTACCTGCAGTTCGAAGCCATGGGCGTACCCAAAGTTAATACCGAATTATCCGTAAGTTACGTTGATCATAACACCCTGCAAAGCGGCTTCGAGAATGCTGACGACCACCGGTTCCTGCAGACTGTTGCCGCCAAGCACGGCATCTATTTCTCCAGGCCCGGCAACGGCATCTGCCATCAGGTTCATCTGGAGCGTTACGGTGTTCCCGGCAAAACCCTGCTGGGTTCCGATAGTCACACCCCAACGGGGGGCGGTATCGGTATGATTGCCATCGGGGCCGGCGGCCTGGATGTAGCCGTGGCCATGGGCGGCGGAGCCTTTTACCTTAATACCCCAAAAGTGGTTAATGTCCGCCTCACCGGGCAGCTTAAGCCTTGGGTTTCCGCCAAAGACGTGATTCTGGAAGTGCTGCGCCTGTTGACCGTTAAAGGCGGCGTAGGCAAGGTTATCGAATACAGCGGCCCCGGAGTGGCTTCCCTTTCCGTGCCAGAACGGGCCACCATCACCAACATGGGGGCCGAACTAGGGGCCACCACCTCTGTTTTCCCCAGTGATAAAGTGACCAAGGCCTTTCTGTCGGCCCAGGGCCGTGAAAAAGACTGGGTAGAACTGGGCCCGGACGCCGATGCCCAATATGAAGAAATTATTGAAATCAACCTCAGTGAACTGGAGCCCATGGTGGCCCAGCCCCACAGCCCCGATAATGTAGCCAAAGTCAAAGACCTTGGCAAAATTAAAGTTGACCAGGTGCTCATCGGCAGTTGCACCAACTCTTCCTATGCCGACCTGATGCGAGTAGCGGGCATCCTTAAAGGTAAAAAAGTTCACCCAACCACCAGTCTGGGGATAGCGCCCGGTTCCAAGCAAGTCTTCGAAATGCTGGCCCGCAATGGGGCTCTAGCTGATATCATCTCTGCCGGGGCCAGAATCTTAGAATCCGCCTGCGGACCATGTATCGGCATGGGACAGTCCCCCAATTCCGGGGCCGTTTCGGTACGAACCTTCAACCGCAACTTCGAGGGCCGCTCCGGTACCGCCGACGCTAAAGTCTACCTGTCCAGCCCTGAAGTTGCAGTAGCGGCGGCTCTTACCGGTTATCTCACCGACCCTCGGAAGCTTGGCGAGGCCATCAATGTAACCATGCCGGAGCAATTCCTCATCGACGACAGCATGATACTTGCTCCTGCCCAAGACTCTTCTTCTGCGGAAGTGCTGCGGGGTCCCAACATCAAGCCCCTGCCCATCGCCAAAGAACTGCCTGACCAATTGACCGGCACTACCCTACTTAAAGCAGAAGATAATATCACCACCGACCACATCATGCCTGCCGGTTCCAAGGTTCTGCCCCTGCGCTCCAACATTCCCGCCATCTCCCAATATGTCTTCTCCGGCGTGGATGCCAACTTTGCCCAGCGAGCCCAGGAAGCAGGGGGAGGCTTCGTAGTGGGCGGCCATAACTATGGCCAAGGCTCCAGCCGTGAGCACGCAGCCCTTGCCCCCATGTATCTTGGCGTCAAGGCTGTAATCACCAAGTCCTTTGCCCGGATTCATAGGGCCAACCTAATTAACTTCGGTATTCTCCCCCTCTCATTTGTGAACGAAGAGGATTACGATAAGATTAGCCAAGGTGACCAACTGGTGCTGCCTGATATTCGAAAGGCCCTCATCGAAGGCCCAGAACTAACCTTAATTAACCAGACCACCGGCAAACAATTCAAAGTGGCCCACGGCCTCACCGGCCGCCAAATTGACATCATCCTAGCCGGGGGGTTATTGAACTTTACGAAAGCAAGCAGCCGTTAGGGCTGCTTTTTCTTTGCGGCTCTTGGCATGCATTTCTTTGCGGTCAGGGGCTAGGGGTTAGGGGTGGGGTTCGTAGTTCATAGTTCATAGTTCATAGTTCGTGGTTTGTATTCTTTTCCCTAACCCCTAAAACCTAACCCCTGACCACTTAGATAACTTAACAGCTTACCCCTGACTATTAAGTCAGCCCCACAGCTCGCCATTAAGCGGCCAATTCCAACCGTTGGCCTGTCATAAATTGACAGTTAGCCAAACAGGTAGTAAATTATAATTAAGGAAAAATGTATCCCATCATCTGGGAGGAGATAAGTTATGCCGGTTCTATCCCTTTTGAAAGACGTAGCACCATTCAGTTATTTAGATGAAAAAACCTTGAAAGAACTGGTTCCTCACCTTCAAGAGCAAACCTTCCCCAGAAACTCCTACGTTTTCAAGCAGAACCAGCCATCCCTAAGGAAACTTTTTATTGTACTCTCCGGGGTAGCAGAAGTCATTGTTACCAATGAGAAAAGCATTGATTCTGTAGTAGCCCTGCGCCGGGTCAAAGAATTCTTCGGCGAAACGGTTTTCCTAACTGACAAAAACTATCCTGCGTCAGTTAAAGCTGTAGAAGACCTTCATTGTGTTATCATACCTAAAGAAGTTTTCGAAGATCTAATTAGTAAATTCCCGGCGGTTGCCAATTTCTTTACCAAGATGCTGGGCGACAGGTTACGGGATATGTTCCAGGAAGTAGTAATTGAGCAATCTTATGAAGCCTACGGCATGGAGGCCCAGCCTTTCCGCAAACGGGTTATTGACATCATGTCATCCCCTGTGGTCACTTGCTCCATTAAGAACAATATCTTTCAAGTGGCCCAGATTCTCACCGAAAAGAACATCAGTGCTTTGGTAGTGGTAGACGAAAACAACTCACCCGTTGGCCTTATTACCGAAAAGGATCTGGTTTCCAAAGTATTGACAAAATCAGAGTGTCTCGACATCCGATTAACCGCCGATAAGGTAATGAGCCCCAACCTGATTTCCCTACCCCCAGAAGCTTTCTTCTATCAGGCCCTCCTAGCTATGGTGCGCAACCAAATCAGACATGTGGCTGTTGTAGACCAGGGCCGCCTCATGGGCATCGTCACCGTCCGGGATCTCATGAAATCCCGGGCCACCGGCACCCTAACCATCGTTGATGATATCGAAACCAGAGATTCCATTACCGGTCTCATCGAAGCCAGTAAAGAAGTAGATAAAGTTCTCACCGCTCTGATAGCGGAGAAAGCCGGCTTCTCGGAAATCTGTGAAGTAATAACCGAATTCTACGACCGTTTAACCAGAAAGACCATCGAAATATCCCTTCAGGAAATGCTGGACGAAGGCCACGGTTCACCTCCCGTTCCCTTTTGCTGGATTACCATGGGAAGTGGCGGCCGGAAGGAACAAACTTCCCGTACCGATCAGGACAATGGCATCATATATGAAGATGTCCCCGAAGATAAAGCTGAAGTAGTTAGCAAATACTTCCATCTACTAGCAACCAAGATAGTCAATGGCCTAATCGAGATTGGTTTCGCCAAATGCAAAGGCAATGTTATGGCCACCAACCCGGAATGGTGCAAACCCCTGCGGGAGTGGGAACTAACAGTAAATAGGGGCATCGCAGAATCCGTACCGGACATGATCCGCCAATTTACCATTTTCCTTGATTTCCGCCCCATTTACGGCGACCGGAACTTGAGTGCCCAACTTCATCAATATGTTTTCCGAGTGGTTAAAGAGAGTCCTATCATCCTCCACTTCTTGGCCAAAGATGACCTGGCCAACGGTGTACCCCTGGGCTTCTTTCGTCAATTTATAACCGACAAATCCGGGGAACATAAAGATGAATTTGACCTTAAGCGTTCCGTCTGTGTCCATGTAGTGGATTGTATCCGTATCTTCGCCATCCGGGAGAGCATAAGTGAAACCTCTACCTTAGGTCGCCTGCGGGAATTGGCCAACAAAGAGATTCTCAACAAAGAAGATGTAGAACTCTTTGATACCGCCTATGAAACACTGATGATGTTTAGAATTAGGGAAAACCAGCGTAAACTTAGCCTAGGCCTCCACGCAGATAACTATATAAATCCCTATAAACTCACCAAGAAAGAAAGTACGGTACTGAAAGAAGCTATAATGGCCGTAGACCGACTCCAGAATTTCACCGGCTCAGTATTCAGAGTAGAAGGTTATTGATACCAAGGTGGTTTATCAATCCACGTGAGGCGCTATACTCACTGTACATCTTAACAAGGCTATCGCCCATGGTTCATTTAGTCTGCCACTAGAAATGAACCAATCAGAGGTGATGCTCCATGGTAGGAATGATTAAAGCCATCCTGCTGAGCAATGTTTTCAATCTTAACAAGCCCCAGGAAGAATGCTTACTCATCCCGCCTCCTCCCCTTATTCAAAGACTCAAATACCTTACCGGGCTGGCCAAAAATTGCGTTTCCCATAAACAACGGCTGGATCAAACCCGTTTCGTTATCTTTGATACCGAAACCACCGGGTTACATCCCTATGCCGGTGATGAGATAATCTCCATTAGTGGAATTGTCTTGAAAAATGGGCAAATCGATACCATCAATTATTTTGATCGCTATGTCAACCCCTGCAGGCCAATCCCCCCCTTAGCTACGGAAATAACGGGAATAACTCAGGACCAGGTACAGGGGGAACCAGATATCTTCCATGTCCTAGCTGACTTCCTTAAGTTCGTTGGCGACGGCGTCTTAGTAGCCCATAACTCCGACTTCGACCTGAACTTTATCAATCTTAAACTCAAACGCTTCTGCCAAACCAAAATTATCCACCCTACCGTGGACACCCTAAGCCTCTCTTATGCCCTTAAACCTACCCTCAAGAATCATACTTTGGATTATTTGGCCAATTTCTATAACATACCCATCAACCAACGCCATACCTCTTTGGGAGACAGTGTGATTACTGCCCAACTTTTTCACCGTTTCCTGAACATCTTAAAGGAGCGCGGGGTTTATACTATCAGGGATTTGCAGAATTATCTGCATTTCCGGGCCGTTTTGTAACATAAGTAAAGTTTTCTCCAAAAGAAGCACCTTTGTTTAGGTGCTTCTTTTATATTCTCGAGCAAAACCCTCACCCTCCCAAGGGACCTGGCATAAATTGATAATAAACAGCTATCATGCCAGCCTTAGGGGAGGTAAGAACATATGAAACTTGACCGTCACCTACAAGAGGTGGTCTCTCTAAAAGGTGAAGAAGAAAAGATGATCCCTGTAGTAATCCAATGTAATAATCAACGCCTGTTGCGCCAAGCGTCCCATCAAGTACAAAAAATGGGCGGCAAAGTAAACCGCTTGTTACCCATAATCTCCGGCTTCGCTGCCGAAATACCCGCCCGGGAAATCCACAATCTGGCCCAACTCCCCATTATCTCCTTTATCTGTCATGACGGCAAAGCCCAGGCCGTGCTGGACATTGCCAGGCCTACGGTAAGAACTCCTTCACCGGTTCACACCAATTTAACCGGTCTCGGTATAACCATAGCCGTTCTGGATACAGGGGTCTATCCCCATCCCGACCTGACCCAGCCCAGAAGCCGCCTCCTCGCCTTCAAAGACTTTGTCGCAGGGCGGTTCAAACCCTATGACGACAACGGCCATGGCACCCATGTTTGCGGGATTCTGTCGGGGGATGGCGGGCTTTCCAAGGGCCGGTATAGAGGCATTGCACCGGGGGCCAGACTGGTAGTAGGTAAAGTTCTGGATGCCGGCGCTTCAGGTCAATTTTCTGACATCATCGCCGGTATCCAGTGGGTTGTCCGGAACCGTCAACGTTATGGAATCAAGATTTTATCCCTGTCTTTTGGATCAGAGGCCTTTGCCCCTTGTCTCCAAGACCCTCTTTGTCGGGCAGTTCAGAAGGCCTGGGAAAATGGGATTATAGTAGTAGCGGCTGCGGGAAACAGCGGCCCTAATCCGGGCTCCATCAACTCACCGGGTATAAACCCTAACATTATTACCGTAGGCTCCTCCGACGACCGTGGAACATCTTCACCGGCAGGAGACAGGATTGCCCCTTTCTCAAGCCGGGGCCCCACCATCGAAGGTGAGGTCAAACCCGACCTGGTCGCCCCCGGCGTTAGTATTACCTCCCTCAACAACAACCTGTCGCCTTCACCTTATATCACATTTTCCGGAACTTCTATGTCCACTCCCATAGTTTCCGGGGCCATTGCCCTACTATTACAAAAAAGAGGCCGTTTGCAACCACTAACAATCAAACAAAAACTTCTGGAAGCCACCAATAATTTAGGTTTTCCAGCCAATGCCCAAGGTAAAGGCTTATTAGATATCCGTAAACTTCTGGAATAACCTGTTGAGTAATTTATCAACCCTATTCCCGCCAGGTAACTCCCTCCAACTTAAGCAGAAACCTTTTCATCTCCAAACCGCCTCCGTATCCAACCAGGCGGCCGTCTTTGCCGATTACCCGGTGGCAGGGAACTATAATCGCCACCGGGTTTCTGTTATTGGCACCCCCAATGGCTCGCACCCCTTTGGGGTTCCCCACCGCTATAGCCTGCTCCTGGTAGGTTCGAGTTTCACCATAAGGGATGTCCAGCAGCGCCTGCCACGCCCGCAGTTGAAAAGAAGTTCCCCGCAGATCCAAAGGGTAGTTAAAGGTCTTCCCTGCACCGGTAAAATAGGCTGCCATTTGCCCGGCCACTTCTTCATGGGATTGGGAATCCCGGCAGTGAACCGCCCCCGGAAAGGTATGGTTTAGCCATTCCTCCACCTCCGCCTCCTTTTCCCCCGGTGTTGTTAATTTGCACAATCCTTTGGTGGTTGAAGCCAGAATTAATCTCCCCACCGGGGAGGTAAAATTACTTAAATAAATTTTCATTTTTTCCTCCGCTTTCGTCTTTTATCCCCATTATATCACCGAAAAGAAAGGAGAGATAGTCATCAAAACCATTGGTATTCTGGCCGATACCCACATACCCCGGCGGGCGCTGACTTTACCTCTCCCGGTCTTAAAAGGATTCCAAGGGGTTGATCTGATAATCCACGCCGGTGACCTGGTTTCAAGGAAGGTTATTAAAGAATTAGAGGCCTTAGCTCCTCTAGAGGCGGTAGCCGGTAATCACGACGAGAAAAAATTTGGCTGCAGGTTACCTAAAGGAAAGACTATTCAGGTTGACGGTGTAACCATTGGCATTACCCATGGCGGTAAAAACCGTGATGACTACCCGGTGGCAGGCACCATAGCCCGGGAATACTTCTGTAAAAGCAAACCCGATATTATCATCTACGGCCATACCCACCAACCTCAGGTAACCTACGATGGAAAAACCGTCCTCCTAAACCCCGGCTCTCCCACTGATAACCGTCACGGTTTCCCCAACTCCTTTGCCCGGCTAATCATCGCTCCACAGTTGGTTATCGAACTGGTCTTTTTCAAAAAAATTAAAAATGAATACCGGATTCAAACCCAGATGATAACCTTTGACTTGGCAAAGAAATAAAAAAGGCGCGCATCGTTTGTTCCTCTGCGCGCGCCTTTTTATACTACATCTTCAGTTAATGCCTTGATGTTTACCCAAAGCTACGTGATATAAACGGATATATTCCTTCGCCGAGCGATCCCAAGAAAAATCCTCCCGAAGGGCATTGGCTACCAGTTTCCCCCATTGCTCAGGTTGATTCCGGAAAAGGGTTAGTCCCCTCTTGATAGCCCCTAAAAGATCAGCAGGTAAGTAAGGAACAAAACTGAACCCGTTACCTTTACCTGTTTCCCCATCAAATTCATTGATGGTATCCTTTAACCCGCCTGTAGCCCTTACAATAGGAATAGTCCCATAGCGAAGGCTGATTAACTGGCCCAAACCGCAGGGTTCAAACTTGGAAGGCATCAGGAACAAATCAGAACCGGCATAGATCCGTTGGGCTAATTCTGCATTGAAACCGATATAAACCCCTAATTTATCAGGATAGCGGACTTGAAACCCTTTAAACAACTGCTCGTAATGGGGGTCTCCACTACCTAGAACCACCAGTTGAACATCAGCCGATAACAGTTCATCCATAACCAGGGCAATCAAATCTAACCCTTTTTGGTCAACCAGTCTGGATACCAGGCCGATGAGCGGAACGTCTTTCACCGCTAAACCCAATTCCTCCTGCAACGCTGATTTATTTACTTTTTTATCTTGGATGCTGTCAAAATCATAATTCTTGCGTATATGCGGGTCGGTAGCAGGGTTGAATTCTTCGTAATTTAAGCCATTGATAATTCCATAGAGATCCCCGGCTCTTTTACGCAATAAACCGTCCATCCCCTCACCGTATTCAGGGGTTTGAATTTCAACAGCATAAGTGTTACTCACGGTGTTGATTACATCGGAGAAAACCAGCCCTGTTTTGATAAAACTAACCTGTCCATAAAACTCAACGGCTTCCGGATGAAAATATTTTTCATCCAGGCCCAGGAAGGAAAGTACTCCTTTATCCCAATTACCCTGATACAACAGGTTATGGACGGTAAATAGCGTTGCAATCTTGCTGTAGTAAGGTTTTTTAGCATATTGATCCTTGAGCAGCAAAGGAATGGGGCCGCTTTGCCAGTCATTGCAGTGAATGATATCAGGCTGAAAACCAACCTTGGGCAGCATTTCCAGGACTGCCCGGCAAAAGAAACCAAACCTTTCCCCTTCATCCCGGTGGAGGTAAAGTCCGTCCCGGTCAAAATAGTGATAGTTGTCAATAAAGTAAACCGGAACATGATTACCCCCTTCCGCCTCCATAGTATCCTGACGGACTATGGCCGTTTCCTTCCTATTCCCTACCTGGACGGGGAAATCACAGAGGGTATCTTTTTTACCCACTTCCCGGTACTTGGGCATCACCACCCTCACATCGTGGCCCATGGCTGCCAGGGCTTTGGGTAAAGAACCCGCCACATCGGCCAATCCTCCGGTCTTGGCAAAGGGTACAACCTCTGAGGAAACCAGAAGGATTTTCAATTTTTGGTTCAAATTTTTGCTGATGATATTCATAGGTAACCCCCTTTTCAGCTATAACCGGCTTTTAACACCCTTTTTCCTGGCAGCCAGCATGGCCGAACGAAATTCTTGCGCATTTACCCTGCGGCTAAGCTCTGGATAATCTCCGGCTTTATACCTGGGATAATATTGCCTTATATATCCTTTTCATTGACAACCATGAGTATTGCCGTAGAGCCTTCCTCCAGGTTGGTCATATTAGCACTCAACTGGTCATAGTCTATCCGGGAATTAGTAAGGTTATTTGACAACCACTTTCTCAGGGAAAACTTTCCTATCCCATATTAATAACCAACAGCAATTCTATGTATTTACCCATATACATCCTCTGTAATTATAACTATATTTTGTTCAAGGGCTGAAAATAACCTGGTATGAATGTTAATACTTGGTTTCTCCAGAAGATTAAAAAATCCTGCTCTTAAGCAGGATTTTCTACTTATAATTCCATAATGAGAGCGTTTTCATCACAGTTAGGGAATTTAGGGCAGTTGATACATTCCTTCCAGACCTTATGGGGCAAGTCTTCCTTGTCGACAGTAGTAAATCCGCACTTTTCGAAGAAACCAGGCTGGTAGGTCAGGGTAAAAACCTTGGGCATTCCCAGATCCCGGGCCTCTTGGGCAAACCTTTCCACCAATACCCGACCCACGCCTTGGCCGACGTATTCGGGGGCCACGGCCAAGGCCCTTACCTCCGCCAGGTCTTCCCACAGGATGTGGAGGGCGCCGGCAGCCACCAGGCGGCCCTCATCCTCGGCCACGGTGAAGTCCCGCAAACATTCATAAAGCATGGTCCGGGGCCGGGCCAGCATCAAACCCTGTTCGGCATATTTATTGATTAACCCGTGAATGGATTCCACGTCGGATATCTTGGCTTTGCGGTAAAACATCAGCGTATCCTCCTTGTTGAGTAATAGCATAATTATACATTCAAAGGTATAATAATTCAATCCCTAAAAAGAAAAGAGTCTCAAGTTTTTTGAGTCCTTAACTTCATTCCACACATTTGTGAAATTGAGCTTATAAATGGTTTGGTATAGTTTTTTTAGATATACTACTTTTCTTGCAGTTCACAAGCGGTGTTAATAAACCAAAGAGCATTACCTAAAATTAAAACTAAAACCAATAAAATATTGGCCATATCTAAATTAATAAACCCCAAATACAGAGCTTCTTTAAAGATAATCCCCGGAATAACTGTAATTGCATCTAACCTTCCCCAATACAGTACTAACAGGATTAAACAAACTATTGCTTCAGGTATCCATAACCAAAACTTACTGTTCAAACATTGATTCCATAAGGCTAAACCGATGCCGGCCAAAATACAGACAGGTACAATTAGCGCAATATTCACCCGCATATCTAACCAAATCCACTGCCCTAAAACTAAAGCTAAAATATAGCCCACAATAAAACCTGTAAACCCAAACTTTGCTCCTCTTAGAATTCGGTTCAAGCTCTTACCTACTTTCCCTTACCAATATTTCTTGAAGTTTACCGGCTGTATATCTGGTTATCAATTTACACTCTTTTGTGCTGAATTTATCCAGTAAGGAGTGATTTTTTCTAATTACTCTACAGCAAGATGAACCAAACTGCCGAATAAAGTCCTTTTGAAATTTCTTAGCTAAATCCACATTTTGTTTATGCTCTCCGGCAATAAAACCAAGCATCATCACTCCACCTGCCAGGGCTCCGCAAATACACCCTGACTCAGCTACACCCTGTCGAAAAAAACGACCCATTAAATAAGTAGATTCCGGTAAGGGGAGCTCAAAAATTTCAATACTAGCCTTAATCATGCTCTCACAGCAATTATAACCCTGCCGGAACAGCTCTTCAGCCCTATCCGCCAGACCCTTTGCAAGTTCTTTATGGAGTAATTTCTCGTCCGTCAAGATAGTCACCTTTCTCCCTTTCTAATAAAAAGATCACTCCGCCCAATAAGCTAACTACAGTTACGATTAAAAAAAACAACAAGGAAAGGATAACTGCCTGACTGGAAGTCACATGTAAAGGAGCCAGTAATAGAACATAAGCGCCTTCACGAATTCCTAGGCCATTAATGGAAATGGGAATCATGGACAAGGCCGAAATAATCGGCACAATCAGTAAACATTGCCAAAAACTGACCCTATCTATTTTTAGAGAATGCAGCAAAAAGTAGTTGATGAGCACAATGATAATTTGAAAAAGCACCGAGTAACCTATCACCTGCCAAAGGGTAATCGAACTGGTACGATAGCCCTTAATTACTAAGTTTATATCTTTTAATTTGGCTATTACCCTTTGCCACCAATCCCAAGGCAGCTTTAACAAGGGCTTAAACATTTCCGGCTTAATTATGATAATTACCATACCCACGCAAAAAAGCAAGAAGTAAAACACCACATGGGTAAAGCTGCCTAATAATTGTTGATTGGGTAAAATCGCCAATAAAACGGGTAAGGCCAGACCAATAGTTGCTAAGATTCGTTCTAATATAACCGAGGCGGCGGCTTCCGTATGATTATTTATCCGTTTGCCAATTTGATAAATTCTGATCAGATCCCCGCCAATGCTGGAGGGTAGAAAATTATTAGCAAAAAGCCCAAGGAAGTAAACCTTAACTAAAGAACCAAAGGGCAGGCGCCAGCCCCTTGCAGCTAATAGTAGCTGCCATTTATAGGCGCTCAATATAATTGCTGCAAATACTAATAAGATGGCTATAACCAGTGAAGATTTGTGTAAGCCTGATATTATCCTGCCGACTTCTTGAAAATCAATTTGCCAATATAAAATCCCTAATAAACTACCCGTAACCAGTAACCGGAAAAGGAAAGAGTATAGATTACTCTTTCCCTGATATTTTTTATCTGAATTATAGTTCACTGGATTCACCTTCCGTTAAAAGCCTGTTCTCCATTCTTTTCTTAAGGATCATACTTAGGATCAATAATGCTAACACGGCTGAAAACACCATAAAACCATACTTTGCTCCACTGGAGATATTTTCACCTAAATAGGAATAAACAATAGTCGCCGGTAACTGACCTACACCGGTTGCAATCAAGAAACTCCTTAAACTCATATTAGTTAAACCGGCGGCATAACTGATAGGATCAAAGGGCACAACCGGAATTAATCTAGCGATAATTACTGTATATTTACCATAGCGGTCAAAAAACTTATCTGTAAGTTCTAAAGTTTTTCCACCCACCATTTTCTCAACTAGCGGTCTGCCGAACCATTTAGCTAAGTAGAAACAAATGGTTGCTCCAATCATAGCTCCAGTCCAAGAGATAACAGCCCCAAAAGCCCAACCCCAGATCCAGGCATTGGCAAAGGTGATGACGAAAGCCGGTAATGGTGCCGCTAAGGCCTGTAAAATCATCAGCCCCATAGATACTATAGGACCCCAAATACCAAATCCCGCCAGATACTCTTTCATTCCTTTAATATCAGCATTAGCCAATATCTTAGTTGCCGTTTTTATTTCATTCTGGACAGCAGGGATAAATAGATATGCCATAACCATAACCAAAATAAATCCCAATCTTACACTCCACTTAAGGATGTCTTGATTCACTTAATCTCACCCCTATTTAAGAATAAGAGCATTAATCCGAATATCTAATTAATGCTCTCCTATAAAATCCAAGATTTTATTTTTTAACCTTAACTTTAAATGCTAATGGAGTACCATCACTAGGTAATACATCTTTGTTACCGGAGTATTTAACTTCCTTACGAGTTTCAACTGCACCATAGGTATAATTAGAATTACTTGCAATTCCGGCAGGACAACTATCTAGACAGAATAAGCACCCCGTTTTCACATTCAAGGCTGTTTCCAAGTTTCCACCAAAGCGCATCTTCAGGGGTTTATTATTACTATCAATTATTAGTTCATTTAAACTATATTCCTTGTCGGCCCCTTCCCAAGTTACTACTACATCCAGAATATCACCTTGCACCTGGGTTTGTTCTTTGTTTTTACCGGTCATATTATTACCGGGATTACCACCGATTTCTTTAACCGCATTGTAGAAGGCTTCGGGTGTTGCAAAGGCTTTAAAAATTGCCTTATCCCCATTGGACCCACCTTCGAAAACTATCCCATGCCGGGTAGTTTCATAAAGATACTTGGCATTAATTGCACCTAAAAAGGTTACTGTTCCTTCTTCTTTATTTACTTTAATTGGACTCTCTTTAGATACCCCAGCTACCTCCATAGTCTGAGTTGTATTTTCCTTTGTAGAAGTAGGTGTTTCCTTTGCTCCACAACCGGCAACTGTCACAAGTCCTAATACAACCAATACAGCCAATAAAGTTCTTAATCCTTTAAACATTTCTTATGTCCCCTTCCAATTGACTTTTTTTGTTAAGCATAACTTAGCGAAGGCATCGTGATGCTTTTGTTCTTTAATTATAATTGGAATAGCTAAATATTTCTAATAGAAATAATTTATTGTTCTTATGGTAGTAATAAAATATATTTATCTAATCTAAAATTCGCTTGGCTTCTAATAATCTTTGGATAGCAGTAAAGATAATCATAGAAAGAAATACTAAGGTGATTGGGACTAAATAACCAGTCACAATAATCATCAACGAAAACATGATAAAACCTTCTGTTCTTTCCGCCAACCCTGCTTGATAGTAAAAGGATTTTTGTCCTTTTTTTTCAGATACTGCCCCTACCGTCAAAAAAACTGTCATGGAGATAATGATTGATACACTAAGTAAGAGTAACGCCAGGGCAGCTTCAGGGAACCTAAAGGCTAAACCCAAAATTATGCTGATCTCAACTAACCGGTCAAAGGTAACATCCATAACTGTCCCCCATGGAGAAGGCTGATGAAACCGAGCCATGGTACCATCCACTGCATCCAAAAATCCGGACATCCAGAGGAACATTAAGGCTAAATATGGCTGTTCAAAATATACTAAAACTCCGGAAAATATCCCGATAATTAAAGCCAGTACAGTTACTTGATTAGCTGAAAAACCTAATTTATTTAAGCCATTGGCTGCCAATTTAATCATGGGTTCAACGTACTTGCGCGCATGGGTATCTAACATAATTCCCCCCCTAACTTTTGGATATCTTTTCTCTTATAATGGATTTTTACATTATCATTAGGTATTAAGTCCTTCTTAACCATTACTACAATTTCGGCAGCCAATTTTGGAACATAAAGTCTATGCATTACTTGCCCAACCTTCATCCACTTTTCTAATATAATCCCCTCAAGCACTTCAAATTGACTATCAATATTACTCTCATCCTCCGATATTATCTCCAGCTTGCTAACAGGTACAAATTCTTCATTATTTAACACTAGCCCCTCGGAAAAAAACTCGGCCACCAGCCTATTCTCTGGGAACTGATAAACCTCCATAGGTGAACCAATTTGTTGAATTCTGCCTTCCATTAAGATTGCCAGGTTATCCCCCATCAGCATGGCTTCTTCCTTATCATGGGTAACAAAACAACCGGCAGTCCCCTTTTCTTTCAATATTTTCCGAACCCAATTTCTTGTAGAGTCCCTTAGCTCAGGGTCAAGGTTACTAAAGGGCTCATCTAATAGAATTAGTTCAGGCTCCAAAATTAAGGCTCGGGCCAAAGCAACCCGCTGCTGTTGACCACCGGATAATTCGAAGGGGTACTTTTTACTATGTTCTAACATCTCGATTATTTCTAACATGTATTGCCCTTTTTTCAATATTTCCCCCTTACTTTCACCCCTGATCTTCGGGCCATATACAATATTTTCAAAGACATCTAAATGGGGAAACAGCAAAGGCTCCTGAAACATCATAACTATATTTCTTACCTCAGCTCTAGCGGTGGTAACATTTGTTTTATTTAAGAGAATCCTTCCTGCTGAAACTTGTTCTAAGCCGGCAATACAGCGTAATAAGGTTGTTTTACCACATCCGGAAGGACCTAGTAAACTCAAGATTTCACCCTTTTTAATCGAGATATTAATATCTTGGAAAACTACTGACCTGGTGTAATCTTTTTTTAGACTGTGACATTCCAGTACGTTGATGTCCATAGTACTTCTCCTATGCTATCAGTTATGATTTTAGCTTCTTTACAGGAAATAATATCCGGATAATTAGTTCCCATAACCCCATGATTAATAGGGGTAGCAGAGCAAAAATTATGGATAGAACTGCAATAGCCCCTGGGTTAGAACTATTAAAATAGGGAAAATAAACTAGGGCTAGGGTTACAACCTTACCTCCGCCAATAATGACAGTAAGGATGTACTGACTCATGGAAATTATAAAGGTTAAGAAAATTATTGCCCTGATACTAGGCAATATTAGGGGCAACCAAAGGGTTCGCAACAGTGTTATTCCAGAGGCCCCTAAAGACCGGGCCTGTTCTTCCCATTTTACTCCCAAGTCTTCGAAGGCAGTTCGCAGGATTCTAATGGAATAGGGTAAAGTTGGCAGTAAATGAATTAGGACTACTCCAACCCAGCTATCTGCTAACCCATATTTAATCATCGTGATATGCAGACCCATCGCAATACCCATAGTAGGGATTAAAATAGGTAACATAAAAACAGTATCGATGATACTCTTACCTTTGAAATCAAGATGGGCTAGAGCCTTAGCAATGGGTAGGGCTAAGATAAGATTTAGCATAATTACCAAAAAGCCAATCCATAAAGTTGTCCAAAGAGCAGCCTTTATCTGAGGCTGGTTAAAAATCCTGAACCAGGGCTCAAGGCCAAATTTTCCTGGAAATAGTTCCGGCCACCACCAATTCGCTGAAACACTGAACAGCACCAAAAAACATAGGGGAACTAAGAATATGGATATTAAAGTTACAATCAATATTAGCTTAGACAAGGTTCTTAGCATACTATCTTCCCCTCATACTACGAAAACGCCCAGACTGGGTAAGTCTAAAACAACCAAAAGTTATCATTAGAATGAAAACCGTAAGGACCGAAAATAAAGCCATAGCTATGGGTCTACTACTCCAGTCCCCTTGGTAAAACCACTGATAGGCCAATACTGATAGCATTTTCGGATAAGTTACCCCAAGCAGGTAGGGAATTTCATAAGCAGTTATAACAAAAGCCCAAAGAATTAAAGCAGTTTCTATTACTATGGGATAAAGGGCAGGCCACTCAACCATCTTAAACACTTGCCACTTACTCCCGCCTAAAGTTCTAACCACATCTATGTACTGCTTATTTTGTCGGTAATAGGCCGGCAAAACCATTAAAACCACAAAGGGTACTTCCTTCCAGATATAGGTAAGGATGATCCCAATTCCCCAAGGATCATTTACAACCCCAGGGAATTGGGACATATGGTTAATCCATCGCAGATTATAGAAGGCCCTAGAGATTAAACCACTTTGCGAAAAAAACAGCAGGATTAAATGTCCTGCTACAAAGTGCGGAATTAACATCGGTATCCAGATAAGATACTTCCATTTACTTTGATGAAGGTAAAAATAGATTAGCCTTGCCAGCACTACACCAAGGACTATTGAAATAATTGTTGAGCTGAAGGTAATATTTATACTGGTTAAAAGAGAATCCCAAAAATATTGATTTGAAAACAAAAGTTCATAGTTCCCCAAGCTCCCCAGAGCCTGATCGTGAGCATCCTCAAAACTTTGGCTGAATAACTCAAAAACTCCATAGCCAATAAACATTAACAGGAATAAAAGGTACCGTAATATTAAGCTATAGGCTTTAGTTTGAGGTTTTACCAACTTCACTTAGCCATGTCTCCTTAATCCAATTTACATACTCAGGAGTAAACTCCGGTAGTAGATTATTTGCTAGATCTTCAGCCTTTAAAACACTGGCTCCCCTTTGGAGATTATCTAATTTATTCTTGTATTCCACAGGCAATTTATTAATATCAAGAACTGTGTTATCTCCCCAGCCCGCAGGGTCCATTTTGGCAAGTTGAGCATCCGGAGATAAGAGGAAGTTGATGGCTACAAGGGCACCAGCCACATTAGGACTATTATAGGGAATCGCTAAAAAGTGGGTATTGCCTATAGAGCCGGGATCCATGATAAAACTCTTGGTAGTCTTAGGGAATACCCCTTGCTTGATTAAGGCTTCCGCTCTAGCTTCATTATATCCCATATTAATCCAAACTTCTCCCTGGCTATACATCTGATCAAGCTGGGTAAGGGACTGGGGATATGTTTGTCCCTTTTTCCATAGGTAGGGCTTAATATCCTTTAGATAAGACCACATTACTTTACTTTTATCCGATACTAGACTAGGGTTATATCCTTCCTTGATTAAAGTTTCCACTCCTACCTGCTGATATAATAGGTGCCTTAAAAAAGCATTACCTGTAAAATCATTGGGATCAGGATAGGTGAATTTACCTGGGTTTTCCTTTACCCATTGGGCCAATTCAGTGAAATTGGCCGGTGGATTCTTGACTTTCGCTGAGTCATATAAATAAACAAATTGCACCTTACCCCAAGGGGCTTCCTTACCATCAACAGGTGTACCGAAGTCAAAAATAATATTATTAGAGTTGCCATCTACAAAACTATTATAATTAGGAAGAATTTGTACAAAAGGCTCTGATAGTAAGTCGTTAGCTTTGACATTCTTAAAATTTTCACCGTTAATCCAGACTATATCCATCGTACCCTTTAGGCTATTGGCCTTTTTCTCTGTCATTAGCTTCTGCATAAATTCAGGAGCATTCATGGGTGTACGAACTAAAGTTACCCCATATTGCTCTTTTAGTCTTGGGGCCACCCATTGGTCCATATAACGGTTAACATTGTCGTCACCGCCCCACATATACATCCGAACTTCCGTCCCCTCAGCAGCAGCTTCAATTTGGCTCCAGTCCTGTTTAAATACATTATCTGATACTTTAGGAGTATCTCCTTTTGAGCAGCCTGTTAATACCATTGCAAAGATTAAACAGCTTAAAATGATTCGAAACAATTTGAGTATCCTCCTCTTTGAAATTTGACTTGACCTATAATAATTAGGTATTGTCGGCATATTTTCCTCTCGGATAAATAACATAATTTTATAAAAACTATGAAAGTTTTTTATGGCAATAGGGGATTTGATAAAATTGTCTTATTAAAACTCGGAAAATGTCAAGCTTCAGGGGCAGAAAATAAATAAGGCACCTGTACCCTTTGGTATAGGTGCCAACAACCCTAGCACTCCCGATGCTGGTAAACAACTTCTGCATAGGTATAACCCGTATGACTCAGACGGGTCAGCCCGTTTGTTTACTCTTCCTGGCCCTGCTGACCTTCTTGGCTTCCTTGCTGAAATTCAGCATGGCCCGGGCGTATTTCTCCAGTTTCTCCTGGACCAGATAATTAACCGACCCTTTAGGGAATTTACCCCGTTTATCCCTGGCCCCGGCGGGGATGCCGGTTAAAATCTCGATCCCCTGGTCAATGGTCTCCACGGCAAAGATGTGGAACTTACCTTCCTTAACCGCTTCAACCACTTCTTCCGACAGCATCAGGTTAACCACATTCTGATGGGGAATAATTACCCCCTGTTTCCCTGTCAAACCCCGCTGTTTACAGACAGTGAAGAACCCTTCAACCTTATGGGTCACCCCTCCAACGGGCTGGATTTCGCCTTTTTGGTTAACCGAGC
>JAJZSN010000040.1 GCA_021849745.1 Bacillota bacterium
GATCTGTTAAAGGTTATCTTCCGGTTACGAATCCGTTCCTTAAGATAATTCTGTTTAGCCTTCAATTCCTCAAGGGCAGCCTGGGGTTCCCATTGAAATGGCGTGTGAGCCTTGGGCACAAAGGACGAAGCGCTGACAGTAACCTTAAGGCCCTTACCTTTTCTGCCTACCCCCATCTCGTTAGCGATGGCCACCACCTTGTTAGCCAGATGGGCAATACCGTCAAGATCCTCATTGGTTTCAGTGGGCAATCCAATCATAAAGTACAGCTTGATACTGGTCCAACCGTGCTTAAAAACGCCGGTCACCGCCTCCACCAGGTTCTCTTCGGTGACCCCTTTGTTGATTACATCCCGCAGCCGCTGAGTACCCGCCTCAGGGGCAAAGGTCAGCCCGGTTTTCCGTACTCTCTGCACCTGTTGGGCCAAGTCTACGGAAAAAGAATCGATGCGCAGGGAAGGTAAAGAAATCCCAATCCCTTGCTGCTGGTATTCATCAAGGAGGCTTTCCACCACCGGGCCTACACAGGTATAATCACTGGTGCTCAGGGAGGTCAGGGAAATCTCGTTATACCCGGTCTGGCCCACCAGTTCCCTGGCCTGGCGCAGAAGAGTCTCCGGCTTCTTCTCCCGCACCGGCCGGTAAAGAACCCCGGCCTGGCAGAACCGACACCCCCTGGTGCACCCCCGCAAAACCTCCAACATCACCCGGTCATGAACAATCTCCGTATAAGGAACAATGGGCTTGGTAGGAAAATCCACCCCATCAAAGTCCTTAACCACCCGTTTAACAACCTTCCCCGGCACCCCAGGCCTATTGGGTTTAATCCCCAGAATCCGCCCACTTTCATCGTAAGTCACATCATAAAACCCCGGCACATAAATCCCCGGAATCTTCACCAATTCCTCCAGCAAAGCCTGCTTAGAATGTTTCTTCGCCTGCAAAGCCTCTCCCGGAGCTGATAGCTGATAGCTGACAGCTGATAGCCGCCCCTCCTGCCACTCCCGAAAGCCATCCAGCAACTCATGAATAACCTCTTCCCCTTCACCGATGACAAAAAGATCAACGAAAGGGGCCAAAGGTTCCGGGTTATAGGCACAGGGACCACCGGCAATAATCAAGGGGTATTCATCCCCCCGTTCCTCTGCCCGCAAGGGAATCCCGGCCAAATCCAGCATGTTTAGAATATTGGTAAAGCTCATCTCGTATTGCAAAGTAAAACCGATAATATCATATTCCCGGAGGGGTCGGCATGATTCCAAACCAAAGAGGGGAAGCCCCTGTTCCCGCATCAGTTTCTCCATATCCACCCAAGGGGCGAAAACCCGCTCCATCAGGGTGTCAGGCCGCTTATTGACAATATCATAAAGAATCCGGGTGCCTAGATGAGACATCCCCACCTCGTAAGTATCCGGAAAAGCAAAAGCCATCTTCAGAGGCGTACTGTCCCAATCCTTATGTATACTATTCCATTCATTACCGATATATCGCGCCGGTTTCTGCACGCGAGGCAACAACTGCTCCAATAACTCTTTCATCATAACTCCTCAAATTCTTTTAATGTTTTAGCTGATAGCTGACAGCTGACGACTGACAGCTAATAGTATTCCTTTGATTGACTTCTTCTACACGTCCGGGAGTAAATCCTCCTTCTTTATGGTTTAACTTCCAAGGACTTTATGGGGAGGTCGAACCCTAACGTCAATAACCCGTCAATTATCTCTGTTTCAGTATAAAGCCGTTGGATGGTCCAATCAGGGCCCATCATTACAATCAGGTGAAACTTTCGTGGTACAAAGTATTTAATAATATCTTTTAAGGGGGTGTTTTCACTTACCACTAGATGTTCTGCCTTAATAATCCCCTTCTTACTCAATTCTTCCTTTTTTCGGGTCAAATAGCGCATAAAAACAAAGGCAGCCAGGCCCCGTTCCTTAACGGAAGCATAATAAAGAAAGACCACAATAACAAGAAAGCTTAAATCTGTTAAACCCAGATAAAGCCCCGCACCGCCCAATACAAAAAGAAAAAGGGCAATTCCCTTAGCCATGTCGGCAGCCGCCTCGGTAGCATTTTTGAGTCCTACCCGAGGCGCCAGGAAAGCTCGGTAAATACGGCCCCCGTCAAGGGGTAAGGCAGGGAGAAGATTGAAGACGACCATGATTATATTACACTTAATAAAATAAGTTAACAGGGGGTGTTGCCAACTACCGTAATACTGAAACCCTAGGGCCGCCACCAACATCACCCCGTTTGCTAACGGCCCGGCCAGGGCAATCTTGGTTTCTATACTGGGATCCATTTCCAGAAAATCCTCTATCCGGGCTACTCCGCCAAAGGGCAACAGTTCCACTTCCCTGACCTTGAGGCCATAGCGAAGAGCTACAGCCACATGGGCCAATTCATGGATGAGAACAATTAAAAAAACCATGACCCCTTTAAGCAATACCCCGGCAAAAAAATAAAAGATGAGTAAGAGAAGAAAGAACTTATTAACAATAAATTGAATGCCGTAAATTCTCCCCAACTTCATCTCTTATATCCACCTCATCCTACACCCCGTCCTTTGTTAGAAGGTCCAGCTTCCGAGCGGGGTCGACGGTTTTGCCTTTTTCTACCACCTCGAAGTGAAGCTTAGCTTCCCCGGCAATTCCGGTATTACCCACTATACCGATGTCATCACCTTCTTTAACCAAATCCCCCTCCTTCACCTGTACCTCAGCCAAATGACCGTAAAGGGTAACCAGTTCCCCTTTGTGGGAAAGACGGAGAAAATTACCCAGTTCTTTGTCTTTTCCTACTTTGATGACCTTTCCATCCGCTGCAGCCTGAACCTTTTTCCCTTGTTTAGCTTTGATATCAATGCCCTGATGAAAACGGGGGTAGTTATCCTGGTCTGTGCCCCAACCGTATTTGGTAATAATTGACCCGGAAACCGGTAAAGAGAGGGGAGTCTCCACTTGCTCGGCAACGGCGGGCTTACTTTCCCCGGCAATATTCTCCGGTTTTCCACCCCCGGCTGATTCTTTTTCCGGATTCATCACCGATAACGAGCCAAGACCATCCTCTTCAGCCAGGCCAATGTTGACAATCTTGGCCAATAAAGGTTGAACATTGGTTTCGGTGGTTAACAGCTTTTGAAAACCCCCAGCCACAAATTTACCCATTGGGTCTTCACTGTCGTAGACGGAAACGGCTACAGCAAAGATGAACAAAGATATGACCACCTGGAAAAAGAGCTTCTTCCCTATAAATCCACCAAATTTATTATTGCTGCCCCAGCCGGAAGAAGGGCTGCTCCATTTGCTCTCACCGTAGTTATAATAGTCGGTGTGACGGCCCTGATTAGTGCCGTTATAATAAGGACCGGTGTTGGCGGAATAATTTCCGTATGTCCCTTTCCTGGAAGAAGGACTATTCCCTGGCTGGGTTTCCCCCGGTCCCTTTGTCCATTGCTGGCTCATTACCTTCGCCTCCCTTAGTTAAAGCCCTATTTAAGCATATTAAAAAGGGTGGATAAATATTCCACCCTTGAACGGCTAATTAAATATCAATTTTTCTCAACCCAATTCAAAGACTCGTGGGAATACCACAGGTTTTAAAACATTATCTTTTGCCTACGCAAATAAATATTGAGAAGAAGTCCAACGGAAATCATATTTGTTACCATGGAACTCCCCCCATAACTAACTAAGGGTAAGGGAATCCCGGTGATGGGCATCAAACTCACTGTCATCCCCACATTCTCAAAAATATGGAACAGGAACATGGATACTATCCCTGTTGCTACCAGCGTCCCAAAGAAGTCTTTGGCTTCCGCAGCAATGCGAATTCCCCGATGTAACATAATAAACATTAACCCTAATACAATAGTACTACCTACAAACCCAAGTTCTTCCCCAATAACGGAAAAAATAAAATCTGTATGATCTTCAGGAAGAAAGTCATATTTATTCTGAGTTCCTTTATACAAACCCTTGCCGCTTATGCCTCCGGAACCTATAGCTATCTGGGATTGCAGGACCTGATAACCCGCTCCCCGGGGATCGGATTCCGGATTAGTAAATATAGTTAAGCGTTCCAACTGGTGTTCTTTGAGCGGGAGACTAACTACTCCATTTTGGTGGAGATAAACACCCCCAATGGCCATAGTTAAACCAAAAATAATTATCAAAATTAGATACAACGGACGGGCGCCACCTACAAAAAGCATCCCAAACATAATGGCAACAAACACCAAGGCTGTCCCTAAATCAGGCTGAGCTAAGATAAAAATCATAGGAATCCCTACATGAATAAAACAGGGAATCAAATCTCGAAATTTCCGGAGCTCCCCCTGTTTCTGTGACAAATAGGAGGCAAAGGTTATTATCACGAAAATTTTGGCAAATTCCGATGGTTGAATGGCCACAGGCCCTAAGTTTATCCAACTCTCGGCTCCTTTAGCTTCTCGGCCTATTATAGCTACCAAAGCCAGCATTAGAACATTAAGAACATAAATAATTTTAGCCCCTTTGGCCAAATCCTCATAATGAAAGATTTGGACAAGAACCATAACTACCAATCCCACCAAAGCCCAAAGAATTTGCTTTTCCCAATAGTCTACCCCGGACTTCACTGTAATGGCGCTACTAATGGAAATTATGCCAAAAGAAATAATTAGCAGAATAGTTACCAATAAAGTCCAATCCATGTTTTTCAAAATTTTACGTTCTACAAACAACTTTGTTACTCCCTTCGGCATTATGGGAAACTATCTTATATTATAACGTTTTTTTCATTGTTATGCCATGGAAAAATAAAAAAGCGCATGATTGGCATACGCTTTATCTACTGCAAGAACTTATGCATTGGGCATTTTTTAATAACTTAGCCAATTTTCTCTTCTACTTCCCCATTTATACGTTTCATACGTACCACCGGGATATTGGCTACCAGAGCCACAGAATCATCACTACTGTCTAAATTAACCTCAAGGGCGTTTTCATCTATCTCCATGTAATTAGATATTACTTTAATCAAATCTTCCTTCAGCGACTCCAACAACTGGGGTGAAACGTTCGCCCGGTCGTGAACCAGAACAAGCCTAAGCCGTTCTTTAGCTACGTTTTTACTGGTAGTATTATCTTTACCGAAAAATCTGTTTAAGAAGTCCAGCAAACTCATGACCTCCCTCCTAACTCGCCTACTTAAATCCCAAGAGTTTTTTAAACTTATGCAACAAACCATCGGGGACTTCCAAGTTCATCAAGGGAACCTGCTGACCGGTAATCCGCTTGGCAATGTTACGATATGCTTCCCCAGCCCTGGAGTTATTATCCAGCACCGCCGGTTCACCCCGGTTGGTGGATACCACAATAGACTCATCATCAGGAACAACGCCCAACAAATCAATGGCCAGGATATCAATCATATCCTCAATACCCATCATATCGCCTTTTTTCACCATCAGTGGCCTGATGCGGTTTACTATCAGTTTGGGTTCCCGCAACTCCGCAGCTTCCAAAAGACCGATAATCCGGTCGGCATCCCGGACAGCCGAAACTTCAGGAGTGGCAATCACAATGGCTTTTTCCGCACCGGCGATAGCATTTTTAAACCCTTGCTCGATACCGGCTGGGCAATCAATAATGACAAAATCAAATTCCGCTTTAAGTTCTCCAGTTAAGTTCTTCATATCCTCGGGGGTCACCGCTGATTTATCCTTGGTCTGGGCCGCCGGCAGCAGGTACAGTCCCTCAAAACGCTTGTCCTTAATCAGGGCCTGCTTTAACCGGCAGTTACCCGTTGTTACATCTACGATATCATAAACAATCCTGTTCTCCAAACCCATGACCACATCCAGGTTACGCAACCCGATATCGGTATCAACCAACACTACCTTGTAGCCCAGGGATGCTAACCCTGTCCCTATGTTGGCAGTGGTAGTTGTTTTCCCTACCCCTCCCTTACCGGAAGTGATTACAATAACTTCTCCCATAATGGCTTGTTCCTCCTCTTAAAATCTTTAGCTCAATATATCGGTTTCAGCATATTCCCGTCGACCGTTCTCCGGCAGGTTGATATGCTTCAATAATAACTTCTCCGTTTTTGATCCGAGCCGTCTCCGGTTGGTCAGGACCGGGATAATTTCCATCCGGCGCTCTGGTAATATGATTGGCTATCCGTAATTGGGTCGGCTGTAACCGGAAAGCCGTAACCACAGCCTCTTCATTGCCCTCGACTCCCGCATGGGCCACCCCCCGTAAGGCTCCCATGATAATAATATTTCCGCTGGCAATAATCTCAGCTCCTGGATTAACGTCTCCAAGAACCACTACATTGCCAGCGTAATGGACACTCTGACCAGAACGCAAGGTACGCTGCACCAGGATAGTATCTTCATCCACCTGGGGACTGGCGCCACCACCATGACCTAGTTGAACCTTGGGTTTCATGGGGTTAACTTTCAACTTTATCTCTCCTCTTTTTAAAAGCCAATAACTGATTAAGTTTAAATTCTACATATCCCTCGCAAATCCTTCCAACTTGGAAGAAAAAAAACAGGGTTTAAAAACCCTGTTTTATAAGCTGGTGTTATGAGGTTGGTTCGTAGAACTACGAACTATGAACCTCACCCAAGCTACTCCTCCATTCCCCGGTTAACCACTTCTTTTTGTTCAGTCTTAACCTTAAAGTACGCAGCCAGCACTTCTCTGGATATAACCCCAGCTGTGGCTCCACCGCTGCCGCCGTATTCAACAATGGCGGCAACAGCCACCTGGGGATTATCATAAGGAGCAAAACCCACAAACAAACCGTGGTTATCCCTATCCTTACCGGTTTGGGCAGTCCCAGTCTTCCCGGCTACTTTGATGGGAAAACCGGCAAAAATACCGGCAGCAGTACCTCCGGGCTGGGTTACAGCCAGCATACCCTTACGAACCAAGGCAAGATTATTAGCTGATGCCGGAACTTTTTTCAAAACCTCCGGTTTTAATTCTTTGACCAGCCCCCCGTCAGGGCCAATAATCTTATCTACCAAATAAGGCTTCCACAAGGTGCCTCCATTGGCGATGGCTGCGGTAAAATTAGCCAACTGGAGAGGAGAATACAGGTTATTACCCTGACCGATGGACATATTCAAGGTATCGAAATGCTGCCATTTGGTGTTGAAATCATATTCAATCCGGTACCATTCCCGCTTGTTGGCCAATTTCCTGTCTCTTTCCTTCACCAACTTTTCTTTTTCTTCCGGGTTGGCAGCCTTATTTATCTTTTCAGCGTATTCATCCTCAACTTGTTGATAAATCCGTTTGTACCTGTTATTGAGAAGGCTTTCGTTAACCTCTTTCTTCCATTTACTATCTGGAACATTGCCGTCCATTTCACTTGGTAAACTGACCCCGGTCTTCTCTCCTAATCCGAAGGCCCTGGCATATTGAGCAATTTTTTCATGACCGATGGTTCTGCCAACATTAAAATAAAACACATTGCAGGAAACCTGAAGGGATTTTTCCAGATCAACAGTACCATGACCCCGGATATTCCAGCACTTGAAGGCCCGCCCCCCGGACATAAAATATCCGGGATCGCGAATCTCCCGCTCAGGATGCCAACCGTTTTCCAGGGCCGCCACCGCTGTTACCATTTTAAAAGTAGAACCTGGTGGATAGACCTGGAGATTACGATTGAGCAAGGGAGGAAAAGGTAGGTTGTCACTAAAATTGGTGTTCCATTCCTGGGCCGGAATGGGTTTTAAAAACCTGTTAGGGTCATAACCGGGCTTACTGGCCATAGCAATAATGGCTCCTGTCCTAACATCAATTAATACCACAGCGCCGGCTTTAGCATTCTTAAACTCCTTTTGTACCCTTTCCATGGTTCGCACAAGGGCTTGTTCTGCCGCCACCTGAACATCCTTATCTAGGGTTAGCAGCAAATCATTACCCGGAGTGGGATCTTTGATTCCCAACTCCCTGACGGCCCGTCCCCTAGAATTAATCTCAATCCGCCTGGCTCCATCTAAACCATGGAGTTCGGACTCAAAGGTCTTTTCCAACCCAGCCCGGCCGAACCTGTCGCTGGGGCGGTATTGTTCGTCGGGATACTTTTCTTTAAAAGCATTATACTCCTCATCCCCAACCTGACGCAGATAACCCAGCACATGAGGGGCAAAATCACCATATGGATAATAGCGAATGGGTTCCACATCCACCGAAACTCCATCAAGTTCGTTCTTATGCTCCTCTACCCTGGTTACAATGTCAAAAGATACATCAGATAGAATTATTACCGGTTCATGTCTTTGGTTAACAGGCTGCTCATAAACCGCCCGTTCCACCTCATTCACCGGGATCCCTACAACCTCGGCCAACCTTTGATAAACCCTGGGACGGTCCTCCTTTTGCAGATCAATGAGGGATAGGGAGATGTTATACGCCTGCTTGTTTTTGACCAAGATATTACCGTTACGATCCTTAATCTCCCCCCGGGCCGCCGGAACGGCCACCATTCGCAACCGGTTACTCATGGATTCAAGATTAAACTTTTCGGCAAAGAAAAATTGCAAATAACCTACCCGACCAATCAAGACCAGAAAAAGAATAAACACGATGGCAGTAAAAATATTCAGTTTACGTTGAATTACTTTGGCTTCCATCGTCTACCCCCGGTTTTGTTAATACTCTTGTTTTTTTAGCCAGCCTCGGGTGTGAGACCGGTAAAACAAATTATAGAATAATGGAGCCAGTACTGCATTGTAAATGGCCAGGGGCAAAATAACCCGATTAAAAGCCCCTGTCCATTCTATTGACAAACCGGCCATCCGACCAATCAAATAAAAAAGGACTTCGTTAATAATAGATGCCAAGAAAAGAAATCCTGCCGGAACCAGCACATGATCTTTGTAAACCCGTTGCTCCACCTTCCCCATCAGGTAGCAGGTAACCATCTTGGTTAGGGCGTTAATCCCAATAAACTGGCCAACTAGCAAATCCTGGGCCAGACCGCCAATAAAGCCGAAGAGGGCCCCCTTAGCGGGCCCGTTAAAAAGGGCAAAAAACACCCCCAACAACAAGACTATATCCGGTTCTACTTTACGGATGCTAAAATAGTCCAACACGGTAGTTTCCAATAATAGGGCTAAAAGCAACAAACCGCCAAGGGTTAACCGTCTGGTCAATTGAGGTCACCACCCTCCAGACCGGGAGCGGCCAACACTTGTTTAATCACAAAAACTTCTTCCAGGCGATCAAAATCAACAAAAGGCTTAACAATAGCATATTTTTGTAAACCATCAGAGGCAAAATTAATATCAACCACTTTACCAATGGGCAGGCCTTTAGGAAAAATACCACCCATTCCCGAGGTAATTACCTTCTGGTTTTTCCGCACCTTGGCATCCCTGTTTAGATACTTAAGCTTTAGATAACCTGATCTATCGTAACCCTCCAAAACCCCCGGAATCCGATTCATCTGGATCATTACCAGACTGCCCACGGCGCTGGTATTATCCAAAATTAGTAACACAGAAGAGGTATTGGCAGATACTGCCGTCACATGGCCCACCAAACCCTGACTGGTTACCACAGGCATGTTTTTGGCAATACCATCGCTAGAGCCTTTGTTGATGATAATTGAACGGAACCAGTTTCTTGGCTCCCGGGCAATGACTGATGCCCCCTCTAAATGCATTTCGGATTTATTACCGTCCCGGTAATTAAGCGCTTCCCGTAACCGTAGGTTTTCCATTTGCATTTCTTCCAACTGGTTAACCCGTTCCCGTAAATCTTGAACCTGCTTTTTTAGAAGGGCATTCTCGTCTTGCACTTCTCCCCAGGAAAAAACAGTTTCCCAAGCAGCATGTCCTTTTTGGGTAACTGTCATTAAACCTTGTTGAAAAGGAGCCAAAACATCTTTAAGGATCCGCTCAGGCCAAGTCAAACCGGGCCTATCCTTTCCCGTGGCTATGATGACGGTAAAGATCCCGGTTACTATAGCTGCTATAATAATCAAGTTCCTCCAGGTACGAAACACAACCACTCACGCCCTTACTAGCCCAGCTTATGGGGATTCAGGAGCACCTTTTTCCACAAATCCAGGTTTTCCAGGGCCTTCCCGGTACCCAGAGCCACGCAGGAAAGGGGCTCTTCAGCCAAATGAACAGGCATCCCCGTCTGTTCACTGACCAATTTATCCAGACCTCTTAATAAAGAACCGCCGCCAGCCATAACAATGCCCTTGTCCATGATATCGGCAGCCAATTCGGGAGGGGTTTTCTCCAAGGTAATCTTAATAGCTTCCACGATGGCGCTGACAGGCTCGGAAAGAGCCTTATAAATTTCCTCCGAAGTAATCTGTACCGTTTTGGGTAAACCGGTTACTAAATCCCGGCCCCGGACATCGTAGGTTTCCACTTTTAGCAAGGGATAGGCGTTGCCAATTTCGATTTTGATATCCTCGGAAGTCCTTTCACCAATCATCAAGTTATAGGTTCGCTTAATATGTTGAATAATGGATTCATCCATTTCATCGCCACCGATGCGGACGGACTTACTGGTTACAATACCCCCCAGAGAAATAACAGCCACCTCGGTGGTGCCGCCCCCGATATCCACTATCATGTTGCCGGTGGGCTCGTCAACGGGTAAACCGGCCCCAATAGCAGCGGCCATGGGTTCTTCAATGAGATAGGCTTCCCTGGCTCCCGCCTGGAGTGCTGCTTCCTTAACCGCCCGCTCTTCGACGGGAGTTACCCCGGAAGGGACACATATCACTACCCTAGGTTTAATCAGAGAGCTCTTGGTCTTTAGGGCTTTGTGAATAAAATGTTTGATCATGGCCTGGGTTATGTCAAAGTCGGCAATAACCCCATCCTTCATAGGTCTAATGGCCACTATATTCCCCGGCGTCCGGCCAATCATCTTCTTAGCCTCTTCCCCAACAGCCAGAACCCGGTTAGTCCCTTTCTGTATTGCCACAACGGAAGGTTCACTAAGGACAATTCCCTTCCCTTTAACATGCACCAGCGAATTTGCAGTCCCCAAATCAATTCCCAAATCTTTGGAAAATATTCCAAATACCATTATGTTTTTGGCCCCTTTCTGGCTTATACTGTATTCCTTATGGGTCGGCTGATAGCTTATAGCTGGTAGCTTATAGCTGGTAGATTTTGGGCTTTTCTTTGAGCATTTTTAATCTTTAACCCATAAAGCTTACATTCAAGGCTATAAGCTACAAGCTACCAGCTATAAGCTAAAACAGTCCCTGTTCTTTCAAGCTACAAAACCTATTATCCCCAATAATTAGGTGGTCTAATATCTCTATGCCCAGTAAGCGACCGGCCTCTTCGAGGCGTTTGGTGACTTCTATGTCCTCCCGGCTGGGGGTGGGGTCGCCGCTGGGGTGGTTATGCAGGAGAATTAAGGCGGCGGCGCTTTTTCTGATGGGATTCTTGAAGACTTCCCGGGGGTGGACTATGGAAGTGCTTAGACTTCCTATGGATACGTCTTCAATGGATAAAACATGATTCTTGGTGTTAAGAAGAATCACACGGAAATGTTCCCGGTCAAGGTGGCGCATTTCTCCCATGACCAACCGGCTGGCATCTCCAGGGTTCTTAATCACCGGGCGGGATTCAGGATCCGCCATAGCCACCCTTTTACCCAGTTCGATGGCGGCTTTGATCTGAGCGGCTTTGGCCAGGCCAATGCCCGGGGTCTGGCTCAATTCTTCCATGGTCACCCCCACCAGGCCATGCAAGTGACCCTGTTCAGTCAAAACCCGGGCCGCCAAGTCAAGAGCAGTCTCCGTCCTGGTGCCGGTACGTAACAGGATAGCCAGGAGTTCCTGTTCAGATAAAGCCCCCGGCCCGTCCCTGGCCAACCTCTCCCTGGGCCGCAGCTCGGCAGGCATTTCTTTAATGGTAAGGCGGTATTCTAGGCTCATGGGTAGTACCTCGTGTCAGCTGTCAGCTATCAGCTAAAAGAATATTATTTATACGCCTGTAAAATTGATTTTCCGTGGGTAGATAAAAAAATTCCTCATTCAGCAAATAACATTAACCAAAATGCTGACAGCTGATAGCTGACAGCTGACAGCTCTAAAGTAACCTTACCCCAAACCCCTTCAGGGTCATAGCCAGCCTGGTTAGGGGAAGGCCAACCACATTGAAATAGCAGCCTTCGAGGCGTTCTACCAGCAATGCGCCAAGGCCCTGAATGCCATAGGCTCCGGCCTTGTCCATGGGTTCCCCGCTGGCTATGTAGGCTTGGATTTCCTCCTTGGTCAATGAGCGAAAAAATACCTTGGTGGTCTCATGAAAAACCTCTTGCCGGCCGGAGAAAGTATCAATAACTGCTACACCGGTAATAACCAGGTGGCTTTTGCCCTGGAGGGCCTCCAGCATAACTTCGGCCTCCTCACGGGTTTCCGGTTTACCTAAAATATCATTACCTTGAACCACTATAGTATCAGCACCGATGATTAGACCCTTGATTCCCTGCCGGGCCAGGTCCCTGGCTTTATCGGCGGCCAGTATTTCTGCCACATTGCCAGGCTCCAATCCGGTGGCAACCTTTTCGTCAATACCACTTGCCCTAACCTGAAAACTGAGACCTATTTGCTCCAAAAGATTTTTCCTGCGAGGTGAGGCAGAAGCCAGAATGATGTCCATGACTGCCTCCTACATTTTTTTATAGGCTAACCAGCCAACTAAAGCCCCTAAGGCAGAGGCCGAATTCAGGCTGAATTTGGCTCCCAAAGTCAGGTTAAGGAAACCCAAATTCAAGGTGGTAGGATTGAAGCCAAAGGTTGCTGATTTTTGCAAAAGCGGCCATTCCTTAGCGAAAGCTGAACCCAAAGCGCTACCCAGCAAAGAACCAATGACCAGTAAAGCCACCAACACCCATGAACTTTTAGTACCTTTGTATCCTTTCATGATTCCTCCATTTTTAAGCAAAGGGTTATTGACACTTCCAAAAGAAGGCATTACTTCCCTCTCATAACAGTTTATCATTTTAGACAATTGGTGACAAGAACCGGGAAACTTATTTCACAAGGAAAAACAAGGAATTTTTTTGTTACCGCCCTCTAAGTAGATCTTTACCGGCAATTCCCGGCTCCGTCATTTCGTAAAGATCAAGGATAACGGCCAGCTCCTCAGGAGTAAGAATTCCCCTTTCCAAGATGATTTCCCTGATTGAACGACCGGTAGCCAGGGCCTCCCTGGCTACCTGGGAAGCAACTTCATGCCCCACGTGGGGGTTAATGGCGGTAATGGGGCCGACACTTCTTTCCACCATTTGGCGACAACATTCAACATTGGCGGTGATGCCGGTTAAGCAGCGGCTGGTGAAAACATCTATAGAATTGCGCAAGATATCCAAAGACTGGAGCAGGTTATAGGTCAGCACCGGTTCCATGACGTTAAGTTCCAACTGGCCGGCCTCGGCGGCCCGGGTGATGGTCAGGTCATTACCCATCACCTGAAAAGCCACTTGATTGACCACTTCGGCCATGACAGGGTTAACCTTGCCCGGCATGATGGAAGAACCCGGCTGCACCGGGGGCAGATTGATTTCCCCAAGTCCTGTCCGAGGGCCGGATGCCATAAGACGTAGGTCATTGGCCAACTTAGACAAATTGACGGCCAGGGTCTTCAACTGACCGGATACTTCTACATACACATCGGCGTTCTGGGTAGCATCCACCAGGTTGGCAGCTCTCTTGAGGGAGAAACCGCTAATTTCCCGAAGGTGAAAGGTTACCCTTTCTATGTAATAAGGGTCGGCATTAAGGCCTGTTCCCACCGCCGTAGCCCCCATGTTTATTTCCAACAAGCTTTCCAGGGCTCTTTTGATCCTCTCCCGATCCCTGGCCAGCATGCAGCCATAAGCAGCGAACTCCTGCCCCAAGCGGATAGGCACGGCATCTTGGAGGTGAGTGCGCCCCATTTTAATTACCTGATCAAACCGCTGGGCTAAATCTTTGCAAACCTCTGCCATAGTTTCTAATTTCTCCAGTAGGCCCGCCCCTAGGTACAGAGCCGCTATCCTGATAGCGGTAGGAAAAACATCATTGGTAGACTGGGCCATATTGACATGGTTATTGGGGTGAACCATCCGGTAGTCGCCTTTTTGACCCCCTAGTATTTCTATGGCCCGGTTAGCCAAGACCTCATTGGCGTTCATATTCATAGAAGTACCGGCTCCACCCTGAATAACATCAACCACAAACTCTTCCTGAAGGTCACCCTGAATCACTTCATCCGCCGCCTGGACGATGGCCCCGCCGATAACGGAACTTAGGGTACCAAGTTCCATGTTGGCCAAGGCCGCCGCTTTTTTGACCATAGCTAAGGCCACAATCAACCCCTTATGGGGTTTCAGCCCCGTTATTGGAAAGTTCTCTAAGGCCCGTGCCGTTTGAATGCCGTAGTAGGCTTTACTGGAAATCTCTTTTTCTCCTAATAGATCTTTCTCCCTTCTGGTTGCTCCTGTCATTCCTTTCAACTCCTTCCCGGATTAGTATTTTCCACCGGTTAAAGGTATTACTCATTTTACGGAGACCAATGGGATTTTTCATTAATTTATAATTTCGTTAAAGGGTCAAGGATTCCTTTTATTCGACTTCGGAAAAATGCGACCATTGGGATGAATTTTTCTAAAAACCGGAATAGAGGTCAAAAAAGCTGAAAAATAATACAGAGTATAGTGTGTTTCTATACTCTGCATTATCAAGAGGTTCTAAACTATTTAATGGATGAGTAATTTGCCATTTATAATTCTAATGAACAGGGGTTCCCATTACTGCTGCTTTCATTGCGTCCAGACCAATACGGTCAATGAGGACTCCCAGCCTTTCATTGGGTTTAGCATTTTCCTTGTAGAAATTAACAATTCGTTCAACCAGGGCTAGGGCCTGGGGTACGTCCTGGTGTTCGGCGATAACATCTCCCAAACGGGGCCGGACCCCGGCATTGCCACCAACCATTACATGGAAGCCCTTAGAAGTTCCCATTAGGCCGATATCCCGCACAGCCGGCTCGGCACAGTTGTTGGCGCATCCACTGACCGCCATTTTCATTTTGCTGGGAAGTTGTAACCCGTGATAGAGTTTGTCAAGCTCCATCCCCAGTCCTACGGCATCCTGCTGGCCCCTTTTGCAGAAGGTGGTTCCAGGGCAGAACTTGACGCTGCGGACACACATGCCTACCGCGTGACCGGGAGGCATGCCCAGGTCGGCCCAGGCTTTTTCTACGTCATCCCGTTGCAAGCCAACGATGGCAATCCGTTGGGCTGAGGTCAACTTCAGAGTGGCAGCCCCATATTTCTCCGCCACATCGGCAATCTTGCGTAAGGTATCGGGGCTGATTACGCCACCGGGGGTATGGGGAGCTATAGCGAAGGTAGCCTTATCCCTTTGTAATACAGCGCCGGTTGGCATCCGTAAGGCCGCTGTTTCAGCGGACATTTCCCCCTCTTCGACAGCATTGAGTTTTTCCAGTAATTCGTTGACTTCTTTGCCGTGGGTACGGGCGGCCCCAGCAAGAGATTCACCGGCGGCTGACGGGCAACCCAGACACTGCATACCCATTTCCCTTAAAACATCTGCCGTCTTGGGGTTGGCCTGCAAAACTTCGGCAATGGTCATATTGGATGTGAATTTCATGATAACGTCCTCCTTAGGTAACCAGAATCAAGTCTGGGTACTAGATTCTCCTTTAGTGGTGAGTTCCTTCAACTACTTTAACATTTTTCATTTCAATGGCTTGCTTGATGTGGTTTTTGAAGGGACATTTGGGATAATCCCCGTCCATAAGCATACAGGAACTTAGGTGTACCACATCCAGGTCGTAATTCTCTTTTAGTTTCTCTACCAGACGGGACACCCGACGACCGGAACAACCACCACAGGTGAAAAATCCGATGAGTTCGGCATCAGGGCCGTACTCTTCGAAATGCAGTTTGCGGTTGTTAAAAGCCCGCAAACAACCGACCCCTGGGCAAACCTCGGAAACGGTGTTGCATCTCACAATGGCCACCTTGGTGGTTTTTTTGCCTTCTTTATCTTTATTGAGAAGGTTGAAGTATTTATCCCTGGTTTCCCCAACCAACTCCGGTGTCACAGTGGATACCCCTTTTTCTTTGGCCAGTTTCTCTACAGCGCTTTTAGCCATATTGCGTACAAATTTGGGGACTTTCTCCAACTCCGCCTGGGCCTCCTGAGTCCATTCCATTTCTATCTCCCCCCGGAATGTCTATTCCATTACTTCATTTAGTTCTTTGACCACTTCGTCTACGTTACGGCCATGCATGGTGGCGCCAAACTCAATAGACTTGGTTTTAGAATTGGGACAGGCAAAACAGCCAGGCCCGAAAAATTTCCCCAATACCTCATCAGCCCGCGGATTTACTTCACGAATTTTGCCGATGCTCATATCCTTGGTGATTACTTGTTTAGTCATGTTTAACACCTCCTGATGTTAATAATAACGCAATTTATGAGTTTATTGTATAACATTTACCCCACTTTTGATGTGATATTGGTCACATTAGCTGGTAGCTGGTCGCTTGTAGCTGGTAGCCTCATGGTATGCTTACAATGATAGCATTCTTGCTTTTTGAACAAAAGTCCTGCCACTTGCAGTTTTCCTGCCAATCCATATGACCCCAATTCCTGCCCAGAATTATCTATAAGCTATAAGCTACAAGCTACTAGCTACAAGCTACTAGCTATCCCCCATACTTCCCCCTTGGGGTATAATGGGTGTGCAGCAGACGATGGGACTTTTCGCTTAAAGTGCCGCCCAGCCAGTGGTAGATTTCCTTTACTGCCGGGTTGTGGTGGGAACGGCGGAGATTCATGGCCCGGTCTTCCTGGTAGAGGCCGTCGGCCCGGTCAATACGGTAATCGTTTTCCTTTTCCCAGCGGTGGACATGGGTCAGGATGGGCTGGCCTCCGCCGCCGACGCAACCGCCGGGACAACCCATTAGTTCTACAAAATGATAATTTTTCTCACCTTTACGCAACTTGTCAAGCAGTACCCGGGCATTGCCCGTGCCGTGGGTTACGGCAAAATGCACTTCCCCTTGGGGTAAGACCACCGTGGTTTCCTTGATGCCGTCCATCCCTCTCACCGCCGCAACCCAGGGAGCAACTTCATGGTCAAAGTCCTTCTTGGTGGTAAGTTCATAGATGGTACGCAAAGAGGCCTCCAGGACTCCGCCGGTGGCGCCAAAAAGGGCGCCGGCCCCGCTGGAAAGGCCCATGGGCAGGTCGAAGTCCTCATCAGGTAACCGGGCAAAATCAATGCCGGCCTCCCGAATCATCCTGGCTACTTCCCGGGTAGTGATGGTTACATCCACATCTTTATAACCGCTGTCGTTGTGCTCCGGTCGCTCCATTTCATATTTTTTGGCAGTACAAGGCATTACTGAAATTACCACCAATTTGGCCGGGTCAAGGCCAGCCTTTTCAGCGTAATAGGTCTTGGCCAAAGCCCCGAACATGGAATGGGGTGACTTGACGGTAGATACATTGGGCAAAAACTCCGGGTAAAAGTGTTCACAGAACTTAATCCAGCCCGGACTGCAGGAACTCAAATGGGGAAAGGGCCCGCCTTTTTTGAGTTTTTCCAGAAATTCCATACCTTCTTCCATGATGGTCAGATCGGCTGAAAGGTCGGTATCAAAGACCTTATCAAAACCCATCCGCCTAAGGGCCGCTACCATTTTCCCCGTAACCCGGTGGCCGGTGGGGAACCCAAATTCCTCCCCCAGGGAAACCCGGATGGAAGGAGCGGTCTGAACAATGACGTACTTGTCAGGGTCAGCCAGGGCCGCCCAAACCTTATCGGTATCATCCTTCTCCCGCAGAGCCGCAGTGGGGCAAACCATGATACACTGACCGCAGGTGATGCAAGCTACATCAGCCAGGCTTTTGTTAAAGTTAGGGGCCATATAGCTGTTAAAACCACGGTTCACCGCAGAATAGACATAGGCGGTCTGAACCTTACCGCACATGCTGACACAGCGGTAGCAGTGGATACACTTCTCCGGCTCCCGGTGGACGGCCACTGAATCCGTATCCTCGGGGACGGAGAGCCTTTCCCCTTCATAACGGACATCCAGGACATTAAGCTGCCGGGCCACCGCCTGGAGTTCGCAGTTCTGGTTGCGGACACAGGCCAGACAGTCCATGGGATGGTTGGAAATCAGCAGTTCCACTGCCAATTTCCTGGCCCGGCGGACTTTTTCGGTATTGGTGAAGACCACCATCCCCTCAGAAACGGGGTAGACGCAAGCAGCCTGGAGGGTGCGGGAGCCTTCCACTTCCACCAGGCAAACCCGGCAGGCTCCTACTCGATTTATGCCCTTCAGGTAGCATAAGGTAGGGATAATAATACCTATCTCCTTAGCTGCCTCCAGTACAGTCAGGCCTTTGTTGACCTGGATTTTTTGGCCGTCTATGGTTATGTTCAGTTTATCCATTTGCTCCTCCTGTTTAAAACCTCTTATGTGGCGGGAGGTTGGGGGTATTTGTTCCATAACTTTTCAGGCTTCACAAGAGCTACCATCTTTGTTCCTCTACGTCTTTACCGACAGGTGACTGCACCTTTACGCCCTTTTAGGGTAGTGTCTCGGCATCCGACGGGCTGTCTATCGTACGCTTATGAAAAGTTACTCCACAAATACCCCCAACCTATGCATGCATGCTCATGGGTATTCCCTGGGGGCAGCTATCAGCTGTCAGCTGTCAGCCGTCAGCCATTAGCTTTTCTCCCCCGACTTTAACATCCGACTACGAACTACGAACTATGAACTACGAACCTCAAAAGCCCCAAAACCCAGCCCAGAAAGCTGACGACTGAAGACTGACGACTGAAGACTGACGACTGAAGACTAGACCCAAGTCACCGCCCAATAGCTCTAAACTTACACTTCTCCAGGCAGGCGCCGCATTTGATGCACTTCTCGGGGTCGATAGCGAAGCCTTCTTTGACTTTGCCGGTGATGGCGTCTACCGGGCAGGCTTTGGCGCAGACTCCGCAGGCTTTGCATTCTTCGGGAATAATGCGGTACTTCTTGAGCTTTTCGCAGACCCCGGCGGGGCAGCGTTTTTCGACTATATGGGAAAAGTATTCATCCCGGAAGAAATGGAGGGTGCTTAGTACGGGATTAGGTGCAGACTGGCCCAGGCCGCATAAGGATGAGGTTTTTATATTTTCCGCCAGGCCCTCCAGTTTTTCCAGATCAAGTTCCTCCCCTTCGCCAGCGGTAATCTTTTGGAGGATTTCCAGCATTCGTTTGGTACCGATCCGGCAGGGAGTACACTTACCGCAGGATTCATCCTTGGTAAAGTCCAGGAAGAACTTGGCGATGTCCACCATGCAGTCTGATTCATCCATGACGATAAGGCCGCCGGAACCCATCATAGAACCGATTTCCAGCAAAGAATCATACTCGATGGGTATATCCAGGTGCTGGGTGGGAATACATCCCCCGGAAGGGCCTCCCGTTTGAGCGGCCTTGAATTCTCTACCTTTGGGAATGCCGCCCCCGATATCAAAAATAACGGTACGCAGGGTAGTTCCCATGGGAACTTCGATAAGGCCGGTGTTATTTATCTTTCCGGCAATGGCAAAAACCTTGGTGCCCTTGCTCTTTTCCGTTCCCATGGAGGCAAACCACTGCCAGCCTTTTAAGATAATTTGAGCAACATTGGCAAATGTCTCCACATTGTTAATTAAGGTCGGTTTGCCCCACAGCCCGGAGATAGCCGGATAAGGTGGTCTGGTATGGGGTTCCCCCCGGTGGCCTTCGATGGAGGTCATCAGGGCCGTTTCCTCGCCGCAAACAAAAGCCCCTGCTCCCAACCGGAGGTCAATATCGAAATTAAACCCGGTGTTAAAGATATTCTTCCCCAACACTCCAACCTTACGGGCTTGGGTTATAGCGCCGCTTAAACGCTCCACCGCAATGGGGTATTCAGCCCGCACATAGATATAGCCTTGGTCAGACCCGATGGCGTAACCGGCAATAGCCATTGCCTCCAGCACCGCATGAGGGTCGCCCTCTAAGATACTGCGATCCATAAAAGCTCCGGGATCGCCCTCATCGGCATTACAGATAACGTACTTTTTATCCCCCTGGGCTTTAGCGGCGAACTCCCATTTCATACCGGTGGGGAACCCGCCTCCCCCGCGGCCCCGCAACCCGGATTCCTTAACCATGGAGATTACTTCCTCCGGCTTCATCTCGGTGAGCACCTTGGCCAGGGCAAAGTAACCGTCGCTGGCTATGTACTCGTTGATGTTATCGGGATTAATCTGGCCGCAATTTCGCAGGGCCACCCTTTTCTGATGGCGGAAAAATTCAATCTGGTCAAATTCGTCCACCCGTTTTTCTTCAGCAGGGTCTTTAAACAGCAGCCGCTCCACCCGGCGACCCTTCAGGAGGTGCTGGGCCACAATTTCCTTGGCATCCTCTCCGGTTACTTTGCAGTAAAAAGTACCTTCAGGATACACCACCATAACCGGTCCCTGGGCACAAAAACCAAAACACCCGGTATGGATTACCTGAACCTCTTTTTCCAACCCCGCTGCTTTGATCTCTTTAACCAAAGCCTTCTGAACCGCCTCACTGCCCGAAGACCCACAAGCCGTCCCCTGGCAGATCAGAATATGCGAACGGAATAATTCCATAACGACCTCCTACCTTTCCGGTGCACTATTCCTCGTCCCCACCAGCCAGTCGTAGACAGGGCGGTCGTTGACGATATGCTGGTGGATGATCTGCTTCATCCGGTCGGGGGTTACATCGCCGTAACGGTAGATTTGGGAACCGGGTCGGACGATGTCCACCAGAGGTTCCCGCTGGCATAAGCCCATGCAACCGGCCTGGGCCACGGTAATTCCCGTCAAATTGCGGACTCGAATCTCTTCCAGGGCCGCCGCCAGGGTCTGTCTGGCCCCGGCGGTGATGCCGCAGGTACCCATACCGATAACGATTTTGGTTTCCGGCTGTTCATCCCGGGGAGTCATGGTACGCAAAGTTTCTTCCTTAATCCGCTTTAATTCATCCAGATTCATGATACCGCCTCCTTGTCCCCGCCCGCTTCACCACGGTATTTTTCTAACAGCTTAGGGACATCATCCTTGGTCACCAACCCGTGGACATCCTCATTAATGGTCAGCACCGGGGCCATCCCACAAGCTCCTACACAGCGGGAAGAATCCAAGGTAAAGAGACCGTCCTTAGTTGTATCCCCGATGTCGATACCAAGTTCTTTTTTAAAAGCGGCCACGATATCCCCCGCCCCTTTGACATAACAAGCGGTGCCCAGACAGACGGAAATCCGGCACTTCCCCTTCTTGGTCATGGTAAAAAGGGAATAGAAGGTTACTACCCCGTAAACCTCGCTAATAGGTATATTCAGGCCATCGGAAACCTTCACCTGAACCTCCTCGGGAAGATAGCCGAAAAGATTCTGGGCCTTATGGAGAACCTGGATTAATGAGCCAGGTATATCTTTATTTTCGGCGATAATTTTTTCTAATTCTTTGAAACGAGGGTCTTCGGGACTAGTGGGGCAGTTGGTGGTCAAGTTTATCCCTCCTGAAATAGTTCGTAGTTCATAGTTCGAACTACGAACTACGAACCTTATTATTCCCTCATCTCAAGAAATAATTAGACTTCCTGGCCGATTCCCGTCAATTCTTCCCTAATTGTTTCCTTGAGCCAGGCCAGAACCATGGGGTTGTTAATCTCCACCGGCTCCAAAACTTCTTTAATCCGGTGGGTATCCAGGCGGAATTCCTTGCCGTTAATTCGGTGGTGGTAGAAAAAATCCACCTGGGGGTTGCAGGCAATCAGGGCTTCTAAGGTTTCTTCCACAGAACCAAGAGGCGCTCGGTCAAGATGGGAGTGCTGAAAGGCAGCTCGTACCCTGGTGCCGCTGCCCGGTTGAGAATGAATATCAAGGGAACCGTTACACTGCTCCGCCGCAGCCTTAAATAAAGCTAAACCCAAGCCTACTTTACGACTTTTTCGGGAGGTAAAAAAAGGATTGGCCACCTGTTCCAACATCCCCGGCTCCAACCCTTTTCCATCATCAACAACCTCTATCTCCAACAAATCCCTCCCAATATCTTCATTAATCAAAATCTCCACCCTGGACGCCCCAGCCCGCAAAGAATTCTGCACCACATCCAAAACATGCAAAGAAAGCTCCCGCACCTATTATTAACCCCCTCCATTAGTTACTATGGACTGGGAACCTCTAAACAACCCAAAAACCCGGCCCGGAAAGCTGATAGCTGATAGCAGACAGCTGACAGCTAAAAAACTTCCACCCAACGGCCATCCTGCCCCCTAAAGGCCAGTTCCAATTCCTTAACCGATACCTCTGCCACATGAATAATCACACGGGGAGCCTTTAACTCCGCCAGAAAGTGGGCATCGGATGAGACCAAAACCGTTTGGTCAGGATTCAGATCATATATTTCCCGGACCACCGCCGGTTCCATATGAGAAGAAATCTCCACCGCCGGAAACACCTTTAGAATTTCCATTCCCATGTGAAAAATCAAACTATGCCCGGGCCGGTCTAGATGGGCGGGAATAACCACTCCCCCTAACCCTTTAACCCGTTCCACCACCTCAAATACATCAAAAGATAATGGATTTAATAGCAGTTCTTCCACTTCCCCGGTGATACGCCCCTCATCATCCACCAATAATTGGGGGCCGTAAAATTCCCTGGGGTTAACTCCCCCGAGCAACGCCTCCGCTACTTGCACCTGCCAGAGTTGCAGTTGTTCCAAGGTATCAAAAAGGCACAGCAAGTGGACCCGCTCAACGGTTTCCACTTCCATGGCCGGGATTACCCTAATCCCAATCTCCCTGCCTTTCTTCTGGAAGGAAGTCACATTCCCCCCGTGGTGGTGATCTGCCAGAGCAATGAGGTCATAACCCAACTGCCGCACCCTGGTAAGTACCGCAACCGGGTTCATATCCTCTTCTGCACAAGGTGATAGGCAGGAATGAAGGTGCAAATCAGCTTTCAAGTGTAGCATGACTCCACCTCGACATTGAACAATTGATAAAGCTTACCCCCCAGTTCAAAGGAACCTTCCGGGGAAGAAAGGAGGCAGACCCCCTCTTCCCGGGCCTTTTCCACCGCTTCCGGTATCGGCTCAATTCCTTCAGCCAGAATTACCCCGGCAAGGTTTAACAGGCAAGCCACTGCAATCACGTTCAAGTGGTTCTGGATAGTGATCCAGATAAAATCACGGTCGGCCCTGGCAACCACCTGACTCAGCAAATCACCGGTATACCCGCTTTGCACCTCATAATCCCCCCTAGGGGGGACAATAACTTCTAAAGCCAGTTCATTGATGATCTGTTTTATTTTCATTTAGACCCCCATCCTGAAAATGGATAACCATTTTGACCTCTGTACCCTGACCGATTCGAGAAGTGATTTCCAGGGAATCAACACTCCGCTTAATATTTGGCAAACCCATCCCGGCGCCGAAACCCATCCGGCGTATGTTTTGCGGAGCAGTGGAAAAACCCTCCTCCATGGCTTTGGCCACGTCTTCAATACCTGGACCCTGATCCCTGGCCGTCATCAATACTCCTTCCGGGGTCATCCGGACTTCAAAAGCCCCGCCATGGGAATGGATAACCATATTCATTTCTGCTTCGTACGCAGCAATTACCGCCTTTTTAATAACCAAAGGGGACAACCCTGCTTCCTGCAGCTTTTTCTTAATAGCAATAGATACCTCTCCCGCCTGGCCAAATTCTCCTGCCGCCACAGGAAATTCCTCTGCCCATTGCAGGATGGTTCTATTCTCCTGGGGACCTGCCGCTTCCTCCACCAGGTCAAGCTTTAAAACATTAGCCAGTTTCCGTACAATATCACCGGGGGTAAGCATCCCCACCACCCGTTCCCCGTCAACTACCGGCAACCGGTTAAACCGGTGCTGCCGGAACAAAGCGATGGCCTCAGCAACGGTGGAATCCGGGGTGGTGACAATAACCGGTGTGGACATTCTCCCGGCCACCGGAAGGGACAACAGGTTTTCTTCCAAAGCCTTAAGGACATCAAACATGCTGACAATACCACAAATCCTGCCTTTGTCATCCACTACAGGTGCCCCGGTGATAGCCATATCCCCCAATAAGGCCTTAACTTGTTCCATGGTCAAATCATGGGGCACGGTAACAACCTGACAGGTCATCATGTCCTTGACTAAAAGTTTTTCCTGGAGAGAACCGACCTCATGGTTATTCACGACAGTCCCCCCAATATTGGAAAACCTGTTCTGCAGCCGGGTAAGCCGGCCTGGTAAAGCAATCCGCAGGACTCATAAAAAGACCTTTCGGTAGCCAACAAAGGAATGTTGTGCTCTTCTGCTTCCAGGACAACCTCACGGCCCGGGCGTTTGCCCCGGACAAAAACCACCCCTGCCAAATCAATCAAAAGGGCGGTCTTGACCACTTGGCCGGTGGTCAAACCGGTTATCAACAACGTCCCTTCCTGGGTATGGGTCAATATATCACTCATCAAATCTGCTCCGCAGGCCCGTAAAACTTCCCTGGTCTCCAAGGGTTTCAAGCCTCCGGTGAGCCAGTTAGCTTGCAGTATCCGGCTTATCTCGGCCAGTTTCATTTAAGTTGCTCCTCATAGCTTTGATTTGGTATTAGTATAACCACCCTGGAAAAGAAAAATGGGGACTTATCATAATAAACAAAAAAGCCACCGTTAAGGTGACTTTTCAAGCCTGATTAGGTAATCAAATTATTGTCTTTGTAATCCCAAATTAAAGGTGAGAATTTCTAATGTAACTGAGAGGTCAGTATTTCTGATTTCTATATCTTCAGAGGCATTGATGACCTTGGGAGCGAAATTGAGAATAGCCTTAATCCCCGCATTAATCATCTGATCTGCCATATCCTGGGCCACTTTGGCCGGTATAGCCAGAATCCCTATTTTAACATTGTTTTGAGCAATAACTTCATCCATTTTTTCCAGACCCAGAACTTCCAGGTCTCCAACCTTCTTACCGATTTTGGTCAAGTCATTGTCAAACAGTCCACATATACTGAAACCCCTTTCGCGAAAACCTCTATAAGAAACCAATGCAGTGCCCAGATTACCTGCGCCAACCACGATAACCGGCCACTCACCGCCTAAGCCAAGAATTTTCAAGGTATGATGCAGCAAATCCTTAACGTTATACCCTACACCCCTAGTGCCAAACTCGCCGAAATAAGCTAGATCCTTACGGACCTGGGCTGGACTGACCCCCACTCCTTCTGCGATCTCACCGGAGGATATAGTGATAATACCTCGCTTATCAGCTTGTTCTAAAAACCGCGAATATACTGATAGTCTAACTATGGTAGCTTCCGGAATCTTAAAGGCCTTCACTTTAATCCCCCCTATTAATATAAGTGTAGCATAAAGTTACCAATAGATACAACCTTTTTTGTAGCCCATTTCACAAAGTCGCAACCTTTGAAAATATTATTTAAAAATCTCACCAGCGGACGTAATAATAAATTCGATACCCTTGTTAGGATTAGGCATCTGATAACCAAGGGCCTGGCCGAAACTAAAGACCATACCGATGAGCAAAAGAAGGGAAAAGGCTACCAGTTCCCGCCACATCTGTTTCTTAACCAAAGAAGGAACTTCCATGGCAATAATGGCCAGAAAGACCAATACTAAAACCAATACCACGGCATAACCTCCTCCAGGCCGCTGAAGGGCAGCCTGAATCCATTCTTAAGGCCTATGCTAAGTATTGGTAATAGTTGGCTTATTTATGTACTTCTTTGACCCAATATTCCCTGGCCTCGGCCACCATGTAGAGAGAACCGGTGATACAAACCAAATCTTCTTCCCCAGCCAAGGCCAGGCCTTTCTCCACCGCCAGACGGATATCCTCGATGAGATAAACTTCGCCGACGTATTTGTCCACTTCCTGCTTAATCTGCTGCCAGTCGCCGGCCCTGGGACTGTTGGGTTTGGTGATAACCACTCGCTTAGCCAAAGGAGCCAGTTGGGCCACCACCTTTTCCCGTTCCTTATCCCCCAGCATACCAAAGACCAGGATTAACTCCCGGTATTGGAAGGTTTCCCTCAGGGCCTGGGCCAACTTGCGTGCCCCGTCCAGGTTATGAGCGCCGTCAATTACCACCATGGGTCGACGCTGCATGATTTCCAACCGGGCGGGCCACATGGTTTTACCCAAGCCTTGAATGATGGCCATTTCATCAATTTTATAGCCCTGTTGGACCAGGAGTTCAACCCCCGCTACGGCGGTGGCGGCATTGATAAGCTGATGCTGCCCCAATAAGGGCACGGCCAATTGTTGATAATGGGCGTTCAAGCCATGGACATCCAGAACCTGACCGTCCAGCGTGCCCCCCTTGTCCTGCCAGGTGACATCACGGCCCACCACCACCAGGCGGGAATCCTTTTGGGCTGCGGTCTGAGCAATAATCTCCAGCACTTCCGGTTTTTCCGTGGCGGTGACCACGGGAATGCCCGGTTTGATAATACCTGCTTTAACGGTGGCGATTTCCTCAATAGTATCACCCAGGTAATCCATATGATCCATGGCCACATTGGTGATGATGGAAACCAGAGGAGTAACCACATTGGTGGAGTCGATGGAACCTCCCAGCCCCACTTCAAGAACCAGCAGGTCTACCTGTTCTTCATGAAAATATTGAAAGGCCAGAGCGGTACTGACCTCGAATTCGGTGGGATGTTCAAAACCGGCAGCCACCATTTCCTCAAGGATAGGTTTAAACCGGCTAATCAGCCCGGCGATGCGGTCAGGGGCCACCTCTTCCCGGTTAATGCGATACCTTTCGGTATAGGAATGGAGGTGGGGCGAGGTAAAGGTTCCTACTTTGTAGCCTGCCGCCTGGAGGATGGAACTAACCATGGCGGTGGTGGAGCCTTTGCCATTGGTTCCTCCGATATGGATGACTTTAAGCTTTTGGTGAGGGTTGTCCAACCGCCGCAGCAGTTCTTCGATGCGGCCAAGGCCTAAGTTGATGCCGAATTTGGTTAGGTTTTGCAGGTAGTTTATTGCTTCGTTAAAGTTCATTGGTTACTACTCCTAATCGCCCCATGATTCCCTCTCCTCGTGTAAATATTTATCGGTGTCAGTCTTTTGCGGGTTGAGAAAAAATAATTGAAAATTGGTATAACGCTTTAAGGAATTACAATCGGCTCTAATAAAACTCCATGTTTCGCCATAATTTCCTTTAACTGCAATTTCCGTACTGTTTAAAAATTCTAAAAATCGTTGGGGCGTATCGCCATAGCTTTTATCAAATCGTTCAGCATAAACGTATTTATCTTTTTCAAACATGTTCCTTTCTCCATGCATAATATGATCTAAATTACAGGAAAAAAAGTATACACTGTATGGAATGGTTCTCCAAACATTTTTCAAAGAAATCAGACGGTTTAGAACTGCTGATTTCTGCTGGTTTCTTTGCCGTATTGCTTCAACATTATCGTAAGCGTCAAACTTTGCACACCTATCAAGTTTAGTAGAAATACGAGATAATGTCCTTAAAAAACAAGGGGGCATATCTCATGGAAAAGCAAGAAAAAGTA
>JAJZSN010000136.1 GCA_021849745.1 Bacillota bacterium
CCCTCCCCGGCATCCCGGCAAATCTGGGCCCCGAATTCGGCGATATAGGCGATGCCCACTATTTTAAGCACCGTACCCATGTACACCATGTTGATATTGGCCTTGGCCGCCAAGTCTTTGAAGACACTGAAGATGGCCCCGATTTTGCCCAGCATCATGAGAAAGATAAAGGTACCCACGGCAATACTGAGATACAAGGCAAATTCCGGGCGTTTTTGCCTGATGAGAACGGCCAGGAAGGTTACTGTCAGGCCTAAGCCTACAATCTGTAAAATCTCCACCCAAAGTCACCCCTTAATAGCCGAGGCGGAAAACACCTTCAACCTGGCGGAAAAGTTCGAGAATTACTCCGATGACTTGGATTAAAACTATGGAAACCCCAGCCAGGGTAGCCAACTGAGCCAATTCTTCCTTACCGGCCTGCTTGAGCACCGAATGGATGACCGCTGTGAAGATACCCACCGCTGCGATTTTGAAAATTAAACCTATTTCCATAACCCATTCCCCCCTTAACTAATATAACAGCAGGGCCACCACGAGACCGCCTAGGACGCCAAAATACCGCCAGACCTTGACCTGCCGGGCCGCCTCTTCCTGGGCCGCCATCTCCAGCTGTCGCAAGTTCTCCTTGGTTAGTTGGAGGTGCTTTACCTGGTCATCCCGGTAGGAAACCCCCAAGCAGTGGCCCAGTTCCAGCAGAACCTCCAGATCCTGCCGGGTGAGGGCCGTCTCCTGGTAAGCATCTTCCAGGCCCTTCTGCCAGGCTTCGGCGGCCGAAAGGCCACCGGTCAGGGCAGCCCTGGCATTGTTAAAAATGGCCCCCACCGGTTGAGGGGTTTGGCGACCTACCCTTTCCCAAGCTTCGGGCAGGGGTGTTGCCGCATAGGTTATTTCCGTTTCCAGGGCCTGGAGAGCCCCGATAAAAGCCCGGAGTTGTTTAGGGCGGCGGTCGTAGTTAGCGGCTACCATGGAGCCGGCCAATCCGCAGGCCGTTATCACCAGGGCGGCCCCAATCAGTTTTAACATTGCTCTCACCTCGCATCAAAGGCTGCTGATCCTGTCCATTAATAATTTCCTTTAGGGTAACGCCTTTCCCTAACACAACAAAGCGCTGGAAAATCCCCTGTTTGAGCAAATAATCCAGAGCCGGACGCCGATTCAAGTCCTCTATGGATGAACCGTGAATGGTGGCCAGCACCCTAATCCCGGCGTTAAGGGCCTCTTCCAGGGCCTGAATATCCTCCATCCTGCCGATTTCATCAACGGCCAGCACCTCCGGCGCCATGGAGCGGATGAGCAGTATCATCCCCTGGGCTTTGGGGCAGGCGTCCAATACGTCTGTGCGCAGACCCACATCCAGTTGGGGGACACCTTTATAACAACCGGCTATCTCTGAACGTTCATCCACTACTCCCACCGTTACACCCAGGAAACCCAGGGCAGGGATGCCATTACTCACCTGCCTGACCACATCCCGCAGGAGGGTGGTCTTGCCACAGCAAGGCGGCGAAAGGATGAGGGTATGATATAACCGATTGGTCTCTTTTTCGATAATAAATGGCAAAACCTTATCGGCTGTGCCAGGAAACTGCCGGGCTACCCGGATATTGAGGCCCCCGATGTGGGAAATGGTTTTGATGCGGCCCTCGGAAAGATTTACCTTCCCTACCAAGCCTACCCGATGTCCTCCCGGTAAGGTCAGGAAACCGTTACGCAATTCCTCCTCCAGGGCATAGACTGACGAATTACTCATCAGTTGGATGGTTTTCAGCATGTCCTCTCCCGTCACCCGGTAAGCATCCGCTGGATCGGAAATGATAGACCCTTCCCTGGTAAGAAAGGCATCCTGCTGAATCAAGTTGACCATCAGGGGCCGTTCCGACCGTAAGCGGATTTCCGCCAGTAGATTAAGAGAACTCGTTGGCAATTGACTGATAATCCGGCGCAATTCTCCGGGGAGTATCTTCAATATCTCCTTCATGGCTATCCCCCCTATGTCCCATTTATATGGTGGACGTGCCGTGGATATGCCTAAAGAAAGTAAAAAAGCAGCCGGAGTAATCCGACTGCTTGGTATTAATACTATTCAGCTTTAATTGCCGCCTGGGCATCCACCATCCCGTAACCGAAATAGGAATCCCGGCCGGGTTCACCGATATCCTGGGCGGATTTGCGCAGGATATGTGCTACCCTATCCGGTTTAATGTTGTTACCCTGCTGAGCGATGATCAGCCCAGCTATAGCGGAAACCTTGGGGGTGGCCATACTGGTGCCTAATAACCACCGATAACCCCCTCCGGGGGCGGTACTAAAATTCATGGACAGGAAATCAATTTCCCCGGTCATGGTGGCCGGATCGAAGTTAGGCCCCAAATCGCCACCGGGAGCGGTCAGGTCAATTACCTGTTTGCCATAATTGGAATAAAAAGCCCGTTGGTCTGCTTTATTAGTGGCCGAAACCCCAACGGCCCCCGGTACCCCGGCAGGAATCACCACCACCGGACCTCGCAGGGTTGGCACCAGTTGGGTCTTCTGTTTCAAGTCAAAGCCCTGGTTGCCTGCTGCCGCTACTACCACAGCCCCCTGCTTATTGGCATAGTCAACCGCTCTTTTCATTACCAAATACTCAGCCATGGATTCTTTATACTTTTTAGCTGCGTAGCCTTCAAGGCTTAAATTGATGACTTTCGCCCCGTCATCAGCCGCCGTTACGATAGCCTGGGCCACCGTGCCTACCTGTCCTCGTCCGGCGGGGTCAAAAACCCGGTAAGAAGCAAGTCCCAATCCAGGGCCGACCCCTTTAACCCTGCCGTCGGCGGCAATGGTACCTGCCACATGAGTGCCATGGCCGTTTCCGTCTTCACCGGCTTCCGGGAAGCCGGGCACAAAGGATTTGCCAAAGAGATAGTTAGCTGCCAGGTCGGGGTGTTTGGCGTCAATACCGGTATCTACTACCGCCACCACCACTTTGTGGTTACCGGACTGGACGGCCCAGGTAGCCGGGATTCCCCCCACCCTTTGGATATCCCATTGGAACATCTGATACAAGTCACCGGGTTGTGGAGCAGCCAGGGATGAAGTAGCAAAAGAATGTTTAATCCCTTCTTCCAGGGATATTTCCACATTAACTCCGGCCTCGGTTACCTGACCGTTACCGGCTAAGCCCGTGAGAAAATCCTGTTTGTCAGCCCGGGCCAGGACCGCTCCGATCTGAGGAATAGCAGCGGTAACTGAACCCCCTGCTGAAGTAATGATTTGCTCATAATCGACAGGCAGCTTGTCCTGTTGGAACAGAACTACGTAGTCCTTTACCGCTGGTGCAGGTGAATTGGCCTGGGCCCAACCTGTGCTCGTTACAATGAGGGAAAAAACCAATAAAATTCTTAGTAATTTTGTCATTTTGCGCCTCCTTTTTTCCCAATACTTTCCATCCTTTGATGCTTACTTTTGGTACATTAATAGTAACCATTTTTGCCCTTTCCATCACAGTAAGAGCAAGAAAAAAGTAGCCCACCCTGCTTAAGGCGCTACTTTTCCCAAAAAGTCGTTACCGCCCACCGGCGGGTAGTTGTACTACCGAGGTGTTCCAGCACCTCGGTATTTAATTTTATCGCCTAAATATATTATATACTAAAATCAGGTAATATAACAAGAAAATTTATAAAAAAGACAGGTAACTCCTGTCTTTTAAATATCCTCGTGGGCTCCAACAGCGCGATTGTTTTCCAGGACATCCTCGTCATTGACAAAGACCACCTCGTTACAATTGGGGCAAGTCACTTCTATGGTATCCTCATCATCCAGCACATCAGCCTCAAAGCATACAACCTCCTGGCATTTGGGGCACTCCACATCTACATACTCCACATCATCCAGGTCATCTTCGTCAAACCGTACCTGTTCGTCCGTAAGTTCATCTTCCAAATCGTAGAGATCTTCGTCAATGCTTTCAACATAGTCCTCCAAGTCATGATGGGCTGTTTTAAGATTTTCGATATGGTCGGCAAATTCTCCCAAGACACCGATAATCTCACTAATCAGCCTGCCCTGTTTAGAATCCGCATCAATCTCCAGCCCGTCAGCTAAACCCTGCAGGTAGCTAACCTTTTCATTTAGCTCTTTCATACAGGTCGAACCCCCTTAAACCAGTTTGTAATATATAGACTTTGCGCCCATATTCAAACTATATTATTCCACCCTCAAGGGGAAATTAAACCTACTAAAAGAGTCTATGGCAAGATATTAAATTTTATGCCTGCTAGAAATTCCCCACAAAAACTATGAACTATGAACTACGAACAATGAACTAACTCACGCCCGCTTAACATAAGTAGCATTTCTGGTATCAATTATCAGAACATCCCCTTCATTGACAAAGAAAGGTACCTGTACCACCAGACCGGTCTCTAGGGTCGCCGGTTTAGAACCGCCGGAAGCGGTATCACCCTTAATCCCGGGAGCGGTTTCCACAACCTTCAATTCTACGGTATTGGGTAAATCAACACCGATAGACTGGCCTTGGAAGAACATTACACCTATGGTCATGTTATCAATTAAGTATTTAACCGCATCACCTAGTTGTTCCCCGGTCATGGCCACCTGTTCGAAGGATTCGGTATCCATGAAGTTATAGTTTTCACCGTCATTATACAGATACTGCATCTCCCGGCGGTCTACCCGGCCCCGGGGTACTTTCTCACCGGCGTTAAAGGTTCTCTCGACGACGCCCCCGGTTCTAATATTTTTTAATTTTGTACGTACAAAAGCAGCTCCCTTGCCCGGCTTAACATGCTGGAAATCTACTACGGAAAAAACATCTCCATCCAGTTCAATGGTCAATCCGGTTTTGAAATCGCTAGTGGATATCATGTTGTTACCTCCTGTTGTTTTATGTAGCTATTAGCTTATAGCTGGTAGCTTGTAGCTTGAATGTAAAACTAACGGGTCAAACTACCCTATAAGTAATTCTTATAAGCTACAAGCTATAAGCTACCAGCTATAAGCTATCAGCTATCAGCTTCCAACTATACTACCACAAAGCCCTTCTCCGCCCGGGTCAAAATTTCACAGCCCCGGTGGGTTACCACTACCATGTCCTCGATGCGGACACCGCCCCAGTGGGGGATGTAGATGCCTGGTTCTACTGTAATCACCATTCCCGGTTCCAGAGGGGTATCATCCTTTTTCCCCAGGCTGGGTTTCTCGTGGACAGCCAGGCCCACTGCATGTCCGAGACCATGACCGAAGTTATCACCATAGCCTTTTCCGGCAATGATGTCCCGGGCCACCTGATCTATAGCATTGGCCGGTTTGCCCGGAGCAATAGCGGCTAATGCCGCCTCCTGTGCTTCCAGCACAATACCATAAATCTCCTTTTCCTTAGGCCTCGCCTCTCCCAGGAACACCGTCCTGGTTAAGTCGGAGCAAGAGTCACTATAAATGCCG
>JAJZSN010000137.1 GCA_021849745.1 Bacillota bacterium
ACAGCTATCGGCTTAAACAAATTGACCGCCGAACCCAGAGGATCAACTAATACGGCGATCTTCCCTGAATCTACTATGCCTTGAACTTCCCCAGGAGAATCGGCCAAGTTGGCGGTAATGCCTTCCACTACACATATCCTGCTGAATACTGCCTCAGCAAAGGCAACGGTTCTACGAATCACCGTGGGTTCAGGCACTTCAAGCATTACTACCGGAAAACCGCAGCGAGCTAACCGGTGGGCAGTACCTGTGGCCAAATCCCCGGCCCCTTTAATTAATATCAGGTTACTGCACATTGCTATTCTCCTTTCAGCATTTGGTCCTTTGTTGTAAGCAATGCAAAGTCTGTCGGTGTATCAATATCCAGGAGAATACCGGGGTCTGTAACCTCTATTTTATGTAGGTCATCAGGGTGACGGTAAATAATTTCCCGGGCCCCTATATCACCCTGCAACACCTCAAACTCAGTCAGATAACTTAAGTCAAACAAAACCGGATTACCCCGGATACCATGGTAATAGGGGGCAACGATACCGCCCTTAGCGTAGAAGTTATCAATTAGTAGATTTATAGTCTCTATTTTCAGGAGCGGTTGATCTCCTAGGACGAAGAGAACTCCCTTGCAGGAGGTTTCAGCAACCTTGGGGGAAATCAGCCCCCCCAAATCTTTAAGACCAACCGAACCTTTTAAATCAACCAAACTTTCTGAACCAACCAAAGCCTTCAGCCCAGCTTTAACCGATGAACTTTGGCCGGAAGCATAATTGGGATTATAGACTAAATCCACAGGCAGGCCTTCCAAGGTTGCCGCTACTTCGGTATGCCGGTGGCCTAATACTACCAAGATTTTTTCTACCTTGGAACGGCTGAGAGTTTCTATGACATGTCGCAAGAGGGGACGCCCCTGATATAAGAGCAATTGTTTAGGGGATTGCATCCGACTGGAGGTTCCGGCAGCAAGAACTATGGCAGATACCAATTATTTCACCTTCTAAAAATCAATTACTTCCACAACAGGATTGAGGTTCTTGACTGCGCCAATAATTACCCGGCAAGGAATAATATTACCTACCATTTGGGCAATTTTGCGAGCTTGCTCCAAGTCCTGCTTTGTTTCTACTTTATTGATAAAGGGAATCCAGCGACAGTTTGCCGGAATATCCTTGCGAAAGCCCAAGTTATGAGTGAGCACCTTGGCAACAACTTCAGGAGTAAGCCGCTCCCCAAGGGCAACTCCTCCTAATTGAGCCACCATTTCAGGCCGATGGATATAATCCCCATGGATAGGTCGGTCTAGACAATCTACACCAACCACTGGAATTACTACAGTCGTTGCCTCAGGGATAACCGGTTCGTGATTGGCCGGAGCCTTAAAGGGTTTTCGGGCCGCACCGTCGGCTTCCACAATTACTAGAGCGGCCCCGGCCTCAAGGATTTGTGGTACCAGACTAGGGTGTATGCCCGCCAGTTTGTTTTCGGTACTTATATCAGCGCCAATAAGCACTGTGGGGAAGGTAAGTAGGTTATCAAAAACTGCGGAAAACGGCTCATGGAGCTTTTGGGTTAAGATAAGGGGCAGTTCGGGGTTAGGGGGACAGTAGATCCGGGTTGTGGTGGTTAAAGCTGTTTTCAGGCCCCTATCTTTTGCCTCCCTGCTAAGGGCAAACATAGTTGAGGTTTTGCCGCCCCCGCCCACTAGGGAAACAACATCCCTTTTGGAGAGGCTAAGGGCATCGAATAGTTTCATGGGGCCACACCGTACGTTATTCACATTATAATCGGCGTTAGCGGCTTTTTTCTGTTCCATCGTTCACCATCCTAAACCTAGCTTTTATAATAAACCCCGTTCTCTTTAGTGAGATTATATTGTTTCCTGTAAATTTAGTCAAGAAAGTAAACGGGAATGGTTGATAATCAGGAGTGAACGCTAAGCCAAAGGAACACTCCTCCCTAAAATAAATCTATTTCCATTCCGTTCAAGTACGAAATAAAACCGCCAAACTCTATAAATGTACTTCTTACTGCAATTCAATTTATTGAAATCAATTTCTGGTTTATAATGAAATAATCAAAAAAATTATGACTGATGTCTCTTCCAGTTAAAGATGAATATTTATCACAGGGAGGAACAAATTATGTACAATGTAGAACAAGACCCAATGTATTTCTCATCTAGAGTCGATTCCTTCATGTTATCCTTAATAAACGAATCTAGTTATCAAGAAATTGCCGAAAAGTTGGGTACTATGTTAAGGAGGCCAATACTAATTGAAGATAACTTTTTTTGTACTTTGGGTGGTTTTTTGTCAACACCCATCGATTCAGCCTTTCCCAAACCTCAAATGACAGACCCCTTTTTAAAGGAATTTGTCTCCAAAACTCAAAATCAAAAACTTCCCCTGGTTATGCCCCCACTTCCCCAATACGGTGTCAGTCAATCCAGAATTGTTTATCCAATCGTCACCGGTGACGTTATCCATGGCTACCTTCATATCTTTGATAAGAGGAACCCTCCTTCTCTTACCGACGAAGAAAACAACACTGTTATGAAGGTATTAATGGCCTTAGCCATTAAATCGTTAAAAGATGATGCTGTAATCCAAACCCGGGAAAAAATGACCGGTCATCTATACCGGAAACTCATCTTCCGCGAATACCAAAGTGAAAGAATTATTCATGAAACCGCCTTATTTTTAAATATGGACTTATCAATACCCTCCTGGTTGATGGTTGCACAAATTGAGGGGTCTGATTTTAACATAGATAAACTTAAAGCAATAAAAAGTTTCTTCGTGGAAAGAGAATTAGAAGCCAAGGTTGTTTTTCTTCAACAGGGGCAGTTTTTGATTTTTATTAATGAAAGCAAGCAGCCTTATAAGAAAGTTGCAATTACAACTCTGGCTCATAAACTTATAGAACATATTAGCAAATGTTACCCTGCCATAACATGCTATATTACCCTTGGGCGAAAATGTTTGAAGCCGGGCGATTATTATAAATCCTATCATGAAGCCTTGAAAGCCCTTGATTACTTAAAAGAATCCAGTCCGGAAAGCCAAGTATTATCTTTTGATTCCCTCGGCATTATCGGTTTAGTTACCTTACCGGAAGATATTGAGCAAATGTTAGCGTTTTCTGAAAAGATTCTTAAACCGCTAATAGAGTATGAGGAACAAAACCCTACCTTAAAATTAACCCAGACCCTTAATCTTTTTTTAAAAAACGACTGTCAACTTAAAAAGACGGCCCAGGAATTATATGTTCACGTTAACACTTTACGTTACCGTTTAGAAAAAATACAAGAGATTTGTCAATTGGATTTTGAAAATGCTGAAGTAAAGTTTGAACTTTTTTTAGCCTTTAAAATATTAAACCTAAAAAAATCATTAGCCCGCCAGACTCCATAGTAGGGTATTAACAATTCAGGAGCGACTTAAATTAGGTCGCTCCTGAATTGTTAAATCACCCTAGTTTACTTCATATAAGCAGGTAACTGAATTTTCCCTTCCGCAGCAGCTTGGGGAAAGACCGGTATTCTCTTGCCATCGACCCATTGGAAGGCTGCACCGATCGCAGTTTCTTTTGGATCATAACCATAAACTACTTGATGCTTGTCATTAAATTTGATTCTCCCGATTACGCCTTCCATATCCGTTTGTTTAAGAGCATTTACTATGGCGTCAGCATCCAGGGATCCCGCCTTCTCTATCGCTGCAACCAAAGCATATACCGAATCGTAAGCAGGACCAGGGCCATGTCCACTCAATTTAGATCTAGCTTCTTCGCCAAACTTTTTCCCGTAATTTTCATTAAAAGTTATTGATTTAGGAACTGCTTTCACAGCGATAGGCCCAATTTCATGCGGGAAATTAATTAACCCGTCGACTTCACCTTCAAAGGTCTTCCAGGCGCTTTCGGCTATAGCCGGACTAATAAACCCTACCATTAAGGCCGGGACCTGCATTGACCTGGCCTGTTTTAATAATATCCCTGATTGGGGCATATCGAAAACAGGTACAATAATCTGAGCTCCGCCATCTCTGGCCTTGGTCAGAGAAGAGGAAAAATCAGAAGCTCCGGTAGGATAGGCATCTTTACCGACTATTGTCCAACCTTTAGCTTCGAGTACCTTTTTCAAACCGGAAGCAGTTCCTTCAGCCCACATAGCCTCTTGGTGAACAAAGTAAACCTTTTTAAACCCGTGCTCCTTACCGATAGTATCAATGGTATCCGCTATATAATTAACTAAATAAGCCGAATTAAAGCCCATCCGGAAGTTGTACTTGTAAAGGTCGTAATTACTTCCCAGCTTCTCTTGAAATTTAGGAGACATGGCGATGGATACTATGTTTGGAATCTTGTATTTTCCAATAAGGTCCATGGCTGACAGTAAAACTTCGGACCGGAAAGAGCCTACTAAAATAGCATGGGGTTTTTCCTGGGTGATGAGTTTTTCTATTGCCGCTAAAGCATCGTGAACCGGCAAGCCTGGCTCGTGCTCCCTAGTATCTATAGAAACAACTTTCAAGGGACGTTTTTCACCGGCAACTGAAACTCCACCATTAGTATTTACCTCTTCAACGGCAAGTTGTACCGCTCTTAAAGAATCCGCACCTTCAATAGAGCCTAAGGCAGTGGGCACACCGATAACAACCGGTGCTTTTTCCGAAGTTTTACCATCTTTCTTGGTATCTTCGGGGGTCGCCTTCTGTTGGCCACACCCGGCCAGCAGAATTAAACTAACCAATAATACTAAACTAAACACCCCTCGTCTTAAGATTCTCATAAATCCTTGCCCTCCTTCGTCGTAATTATTCTGTCCTCACACATTTTTTTTGGTTTAATCCACTCCTTTCATTTAGACATAATCCCTGCCAAGGATTTCTCTGGCAATAATAAGTTTTTGGATTTGAGTGGTACCTTCCACAAGAGTTGCATGCTTGGCATCACGCAGCATGCGTTCTACGTGATAATCCCGGATATATCCGTAACCTCCCAAAACTTGCACCGCTTTATCCGTTACTTTTACACAAGCTTCACTACAAAACAATTTGGCGATGGAAGAATATTGGGTAATTGGTTCAACTTTGTGATCCCATCGGTTTGCTGCATCATAGACGAGATGGCGGGACGCTTCTACTAATGTCTTCATTTCAGCCAACAAGAACTGGACCCCTTGGAACTTACTTATAGATTGACCGAACTGTTCACGGGTACGGGCATATTTTACCGCTTCATCAAAAGCACCCTGGGCTATACCTAGGCATTGAGCACCTACCATAATCCGGGACCTATCCAAAGTCCGCATCAATATTTTAAAACCCTCACCTTCAGCACCAATCAGATTTGTTGCCGGGATCCGCACATC
>JAJZSN010000138.1 GCA_021849745.1 Bacillota bacterium
AAGGATGTCAGGAGAACTGAGCCATTTACATACTGCATTGAATCAAAAAAGGGGTTGGAGGACCTTAGTTTACTCAAAAAACAATTTTGGTGCTTCAGCTCTGTCAAAGTTAAATAATACTGGTATTTGTTTCCCAAGCCTGATACTATTATGGTATTGGGCTTTTTTAATTAAGGGAGAAGGAGTTAACTATGGAATATAACAAGAACACCATAATCGCAGGCTTGTTGGCGCTGGTGCTTTTATGGGCTGGTAATATTCTTTACTTCAAAGAACAACAGCTTACCCGACCTTTATTTATGAAACATTACTATGACCTGCCATTTTACGATGAGTATAATTTAAACCTTTATTATTTGGTTAACAATGATGATAAACGAAGGATTGGGGGTATTACTTTTCCTGAATTGAGTGAAAATTATGCTTTTGCTGTGGAAGAGGCTGACAGCAATATTTATAAATATCATCGATTAAAAAGGGTTACCATCCGGCTTAACAATACGGATTTGAGATATCTAACCAAGGCTAGGCAATTGGTCATCAAAGAATTACTTATAATGTACAGCAATGGCGATGTACAAAAAATTAATGTGGGTAGAATTCACATTTCTTTGGTGGCCCCAAACCAAAAATTCGTTGATATGCATACGGCCGGGAGCGGTGGTAATGATGATAGTGGTGGTTTCGGTTTTGACGAATTTTCGGTATTGAAACCGACAAAAATTACTGAAATTAAACACTCCTTTGAGGATATATTGGCAGATAAGCTTTTGGTCAATATTAATGAGCAGCCTTTAAAAGAGACTTCACTACCCTTTGAGCTTAACAACGGAAAACGAATGAGGGTTAGCTATGCCTTTAGGTTTAATAAAGATCACAAGTTATGGAGTAGCTATTATCAAATCGGCATAAACCTCAAGGGTGAAATTAAAGGCCAACAGGCCCAAGAAACTTTTTTTGCTAATCATCAACCTTATTTTAGCGAGGAGCAAGTACGGCAAATGGTTAAAGAAGGGAGAGATGATTAGTGTATCACTCCATATATAACAACATCTTTTGGGGTTTCATGCTGGTTCTCTTGGATTTCCGGATTCAATTCTTCGACGTGGTGCCTGATTTTATTGGCTATATCATGATTTTTAACGGTCTGGGTAAATTGAGAGGACAACATAATTTTTTCGGCAAGGCCAGAACTCCGGCCTTTATGTTGATATTCCTTTCCTTAATGGATCTAGTTCAGTTACCTGGCAATAATCTGCTGGAGAATTCAATAACCACCCAAAATATCTGGTTTATCCTTTTGGGTCAGGTATATGTTATTATAGACCTTTGGATGGCTTATTGGATTTGTAAGGCCGTTTATACTTTAGCCGGTGAACATGATTTGCGGGATATTGCCCAGAGGGCCAAGTACCGCTGGTACTACTTCTTGTATACATCAGGGGCTGGTTTGGCCTTCACTCCTTTTCTTTATAATACCTCCAGGGCATTTTTATTGACATGGCTTGGTTTGCTTATTCCTATGGTGATTACTAAATTTTTAATTGCTTTTCTGGTTAAGGGGGCAGGTAAAGAACTGGGCGGCAGGGGTGAAGATAAGCTAATTACAGACCTGGATGAGTAAGGGAGAATGATTTGTCGGAGAACAATAAAATTAGAAGAGAATTGTCGGTCTTGGCACCGACTTTTTTTGTTGATACAATGTTAAGTTACTGTAAAATGTAAAAAATATAGGAACTTTTGCCAAGGAAAAAGAAGGGAAAAGTAATATCCTGTCGAAGAATGTAATAACCAAAAGAAAGGAGTGCTGATGTGTGGGGATAAGTATCCTGGGGGTAACTCTTTTTCCTGTGTTGGCTGCCCTTGTGTTGGCTGTTGCAGGTAAACTCAGAAAGTTTCTGGTTCCACTTAGTGCCTTAATAATCGCAGTGAGCGGCTTAAGCCTGGTCACTCAGCAAGAACTCCCCTTGGCGGGAACAACGGCTTTGATGATCGGGATATTTATAGCGGAACTTGCGGTTATTATTTTTTTGCTGTACTGGGGCCTGAAACTGAAGAACTTATGGATTATAATTTTTAACTTGGCCCAGTTGGGTATCATCACTTATGCCAAACTAACCGGAGGGGCAGTGGTCGGGACTGGTGGCGATTTGCTGGTTTTGGATCCCTTGGCCAAAGTGCTGATTCTATTGATTACGGTAATTGGGCCATTAATCTGTGTTTTTGCCGTGGCTTATATGGACGAGTATGAAAAAGCCAAGGGTTTGGAGAAGTCCAAACAGGGCCGCTTCTTTTTCCTGCTCTTTTTCTTCCTGGGGGGCATGAGTTTGTTGGTAACCGCCAATCACTTTAGTTTGGTGGCCTTGGGCTGGGAGATTACCACCTTGTGTTCCTTTATGTTGATTGGTCATAATGGGGATGAACAATCTGTGAAAAACGCTACCACTGCCTTAATCATTAATTCCTTTGGCGGGCTGTTCCTTACCCTGGGAGCCTTTTTGGCAGAAGATATCTTGAAGGTTTCTACCATAAGTCAACTGGTTACAGCGGACAAGGGTGAAACCGTGGTTATGGCGGCCCTGGCCTTATTGGTCGTGGCAGGTCTGACCAAGGCGGCCCAACTGCCTTTTCAGAGCTGGTTGCTAGGCGCCATGGTAGCCCCTACCCCGGTGTCTGCTTTGCTCCATTCCAGCACCATGGTTAAGGCCGGGGTTTACCTTATCCTCAGGTTGGCGCCGGGTTATCAGGATACCATGTTAAGCAATGTGCTGGCTTTGGTAGGAGGTTTTACCTTTTTGATTACTTCGGCTTTGGCCATCAGCCAGAGCAATGGGAAACGTATCCTGGCCTATTCCACCATTGCTAACCTGGGATTGATTGTGATGTGTGCCGGGGTTAATACCCCCTTAGCCCTTGGGGCGGCTATCTTCTTGATAATTTTCCATGCGGTGTCTAAGGCACTGCTGTTCCTGTGTGTAGGGACCATTGAACTGAAAAACGGCAGTAAAGACATTGAAACCATGCACGGGCTGGTGGAGAAGATGCCTTTCGTGGCCGTTGCGGCTATGATTGGGATGATTACCATGTTTTTACCCCCCTTCGGCATGGTGGCCGGTAAGCTGGGGGCTATGGAGGCAGCGGCTAAAATGCCTGCGGTGGTGGTTATGGTTGCCTTTGGTTCGGCCTTAACCCTTGTTTTCTGGTTAAGGTGGGCTGGTTCAATCATGTCTACAACAAAAGGTTTAGGAGAAATTAAACAGGAAAAGACTCATCTCTTAATCTCTCTGCCTTTGGTTTTGCTGGCAGGGGCTGGGATAGTCTTAAGTTTATTAACCGACTATATTTACCAAGAAGCGGTAATAGCTGTGGGAAGCATTGCCAGTCCCTTCCGACAATACATGATTGGACCGATCTTTGGTGTATTGGCTGTGGCTATGGTGGCGGGAATGTTTTTTGCCGCTAAAGCCAAGAGGCAGAAAACAACCACCCCTTACATGTGTGGGGAAACCTATCTTATACAGCAGGATACCTTGGCTTTCGTAGCTGCCATGGACAAGCCGGTGGCTTATAAAACCAGTCATTATTACCTAGGCCACTGGTTTGCTGAAGAAAGATTAACTACTGTTTCCAACATAATTGCTATCGGCTTAATTGCCGCTATGATTGGGGTGATTCTGCCATGATGGAAGTTGTGCTGATAATCCTGGGAACCATCCTTTTGGCTCCCCTAGCTGGGGGACTGTTGACTGGCGTGGACAGGATTATTACCGCCCGGATGCAGGGCCGCCAGGGGCCGCCCCTGTTGCAGCCTTTCTATGATTTGATTAAACTGTGGCGTAAAGAGGCCCAGATTACCAATACCCTGCAGGTGTTTTATGCCGTAATCTACCTGGTCTTTGCGGTGCTGTCCCTGGTCTTGTTCGTCCTGGGCCAGAACCTGCTCCTTATCATCTTCGTTTTAACCATCGGCAGCGGGGCAATGGTACTAGGGGCACTTTCCACACCTTCTCCCTATAGTCAAATCGGTGCCAATCGGGAGATTTTGCAGATGCTTGCCTATGATCCCATCTTATTGATTACCGCTGTGGCCTTATACCTAGTAACAGGCAGTTTTAAGTTGAGCGAGGTGGTTGCTTACCAGACGGCTAGTGGTCAGCCTTTGCTCTTTGTCTTACCTCTAGTCTTCCTGACCATGACCTATGTACTGACCATCAAGATGCGCAAATCTCCTTTTGATATTTCCGCCTCCCATCATGCCCATCAGGAAATTGTCAGGGGGATTACCACCGAGTATTCCGGCCCTTATCTGGCCCTGCTGGAGATTGCCCATTGGTTTGAGGTGGTTCTGGTTTTAGGGCTGGTGGCCATATTCTGGGCCAATAGCTGGCTTATGGCCTTAATCCTGGTCGGGGCAGTATTTTTACTGGAATTGTTGTTGGATAACATTACCGCCCGGCTGACCTACAGGTGGATGCTCCAGTCCACCTGGGTTGTGGGCATGGGCTTGGCCGTCCTCAACATTGCTTACTTGTATCTTGCCTAGAAGGGGTGAAGGAATTGAGTCTGATTAACAAAGCTATTGCCGGGTCACCGTGGCTTGTCCATTGTAACTGCGGTAGCTGCAATGGGTGTGATATCGAAGTCCTGGCCTGCCTGACCCCTGTTTATGATGTGGAACGGTTCGGGGTGGTCAATATAGGAAACCCCAAACATGCCGATGTCCTGGTGGTTTCCGGTTCGGTTAATCCCAGGAATGAGCGAATGTTGAAAAACATTTATGAACAAATGGCCGATCCCAAGCTGGTGGTGGCGGTGGGGGCCTGTGCCGCCACCGGGGGTATTTTCCGGGAGTGTTATAACGTGCTGGGCGGCGTGGATAAGGTGATTCCAGTGGATGTCTATGTACCGGGCTGTGCGGCCCGACCGGAAGCCATAATAGACGGAGTGGTTCTAGCGGTGGAAAAGCTTAAAGAAAAATTATCCGGGGAGAAGGGGGCATAAAGGATGAAAAATGTGCTGGAGATTGGGTTAGAGGATATTGTGGCCAAGGCCAAGGATTTTTTTCAACAGGGGTATCGTTTTGTCACCATTGATTGTATCCAGATGGGTGATGACCGGTGGCAGTTATTGTACCATTTTGATAAAGATTTAGAGTTAAGCCATGTCAGGATTACCTTTGATGGCCTGGAGGTACCCAGTATCAGCCCGGTTTATACGGGAGCTTTATTGGTGGAAAACGAGATTCAAGATCTCTTTGGTCTAAAGTTCACCGACCTGGTTATTGATTACCAGGGCCGCTTGTTCCTCACCGATGAGGTGGGGCCTGCTCCCCAGGTTATTTCCAATATGACGGTAA
>JAJZSN010000139.1 GCA_021849745.1 Bacillota bacterium
AGAATATCCACCAGCCGGGTGTCTGCTCCCAGATTGCTTGCCATTACTATTTCTACTCCCGGATATTTGGCTTTCTCTTCTTTAAGAATTTCCGGAATGTCCTCCTGGAGGTGGATGCCGAAATATAGGAAGAAAGGCACCACCACAATTTTATTAACTCCCTGGTTGACCAGATTGGCCACGGCTTCAGGGATATCAGGCTTATTGAACTCCATAGAAGCCACCTCCACTTTAAATCCGGTCATGGTTTGTTGGACCTTGGTTCCTACTGCCTGTAATGTCTCCAGAGCCTGGGGGGCTTTACTACCGTGGCCCAAAATGATGATTCCGTTTTTCATGTTAATCAATTCTCCCTTCTCTAATAGCTCCTATAATTTTTGTCACCGTTTTATATAGACCTTGGTTCTCTTCCTCCGGTCGGGCAATTACCACTACCGGTATGGCCAATTCCAGGGCCGCCTCTACCTTGGCATCCACCCCGCCGACGTGTCCGCTTTCCTTAGTCACCACCACCCTGGCGCCGGTTTGTTGAAACATGGCTTTGTTTAATTCTTTGCTAAAAGGCCCCTGCATGGCAATGATTTGACCGGGCTGCAAACCTAGTTTTAGGCATTTTTCTATAACCTGAGGATCGGGAAGTACCCTGGCAATAATTTTTCTTTCTAATCGTCCGGCCACTTCGGTAAAAACCTCTAGGGTCTTACTTCCGGTAGTTAGAAAGACAACCTCCCCGGTCCGGGCCGCTGCCTCGGCAGCTTCTGGATAGCCGGTGGCAATGGTTATCAGGGGATGTTCAGGCAAGGAGGCTCCGGGTCTGCTGAAACGCAGATATTTAACCCCCAGCTCCTGGCAGATTCTTAGGGCCATGGCCGAAATGTTCCGGGCATAGGGGTGGGTGGCATCCACCACCGCCCTGATTTTCAGTCCCCTAAGAAGCTCGGTTAGCTTACCGGCATCAAGGGCCTGAATCAACACTTCATCGGGGCTTTCCCCAGACGCCAGAGCGCCCCCATAGTGGCTTACCACTGAAACCATCACGGGATATCCTGCCTTTTTAAGCTCCCGAACCACCATCCTGCTGTCAGCAGTGCCGCCCAGGACCAGGATCATACCTTATAACCCCTGGGGGTAATCATAAAACCTCCGGAACTGAAGGTTTCGCTGTTACCGATAATGATTACCGAAAACATATCTATAGGGTGATCCAGCATTTTCTCCAAAGTAGTGATGGTAATTACCTCATCCCCCCGCTTGGCGTTGCGCACAATTCCCACCGGAGTTTCACCGGCCTTGTACCTAAGCATGATGTCCCTGGCGATTTTGATTTGCTCAGTACGCTTCTTGCTCATGGGGTTATACAGGTTAACCACAAAATCCCCCTGGGCCGCAAAATGCAGCCTTTTCTCGATTACCTCCCAGGGAGTCAGCAGGTCGCTTAAACTGATGGTGACAAAATCATGCATCAGGGGAGCCCCTAAAGAGGCTGCAGCAGCATTGGCCGAACTGATGCCGGGGATTATCTCCACCTCCAGGTCATGGCCACCCTTGACCACCAATTCCAGTACAATCCCGGCCATACCGTAAATCCCGGCATCACCGCTGCTGATGATCGCTACTTTGGCCCCTGTCAGAGCCTTATCAATGGCCAGTAAACTCCGCTCCACTTCCCTGGTCATGCCGGAATCGATGACCTCCTGGTTGTCGATGAGTTCCCTGATCAAATCCACATAAGTTTTGTAACCAATAATTACGTCAGCTTCCCTGACGGTGCGGTGAGCCTTGAAGCTCATCTGCTCCAGGTTTCCCGGGCCTATGCCCACCACGCTCAACTTACCTCGGCCACTGCCACCGTTACCCCCTGGTAATTGGTCTTGGGTACTATTAACCTGGCCCCCGGCCAGGCCATCAATGCCGTTGGTTCGCAAACTCCACTCACTCCTATCTGTTGTTTAACAAAATCAGAATAAATTAAAGGGATATTGGCCTCCTCGGCCTGCACCCAGAAATCATTGATGGCTTCAGTGGAAAAATACTTCACCTCTACCCCCAACTGCCGGGCCGCCTCTGTGATAGCCTCCTCATCCCGCTTTATCTCAACAGTAGCCAGGGCTCTGATACTCTTTAAAGACAGCCCGGCCCCGGTTAATACCTCTTGGATGGCCCCCTTAACTCTGGTCACCGGACAGCCCCTCCGGCAGCCCACACCCACCACCAGGTTCTTGGGGCGGAGGAACAGGTTGCCTTCACCCGATGATAGGATGACTTTATTGGTAATATAGACCATCGGGGTCAACTCAGCCTGGTCTTCACCGGTGTTAAAAGGCCTGGCCCGGTAAGGTTCGGGTAGAGCCTCAGGTAACTCTCCTTCGTAATAAACCGGAATCTCTTTATTCTCCAGCAAAGCGCCGTTAACCGCCTTAATCACGGCCAAAGGTTCAATAGCCATATCCCACTGCCGGGCCAGGGCATCAATGGCCCTTTTGCCCTGGACATCGGTGGCCGTGGTGACCACCGCCGTAGCCCCCAAAGCCTCAGCCAGTTGACCGGTCAACTCATTGGCCCCGCCCAGGTGGCCGCTTAACACACTGATGGCAAATTGACTTTTCTCATCCATTACCACCACCGCCGGATCTTCTCCCTTATTTACGGCCAGGGGGCCGATTATCCGTACTACGATTCCCAGGGCCATGATACAAATCAAGACCCGATATTGCTGAAAAATCTTAGCCAACTCTTCCCCTAAAGGACCCTGGTAAAAAATAATCTCTTCCTCTGGGCCAACCTCTGCCAGGCCGGACAGTTTTTCCGGCAGATAAATGTGTACAGAGCCCTTCCCTTGAAGGGTTAGCCATTCCATTACCCTCTTGGCAGTTAAAAGACCCTGCCCAGTTAAAGCAATAACCGCTGTTGTCATTTACCGTCCCACCCTGTACTCATGGGTAAACCCAGCATCATATAGTTTTGATTTCTCGTATTCCCCCCGGAAGATATCACCCACCACAATCATGGCCGTCTTGCCAATACCTGCTTTAACAACCCGCTGGGCGATATCTTCCAGAGTACCCCGCACTATTACCTCATCAGGCCAGGAGGCCTTTTGGACTACCATCACCGGGGTATCAGCCGGATAACCCTGCCTAAGTTCCTTGACTAGAGAATCAATCATGCCCACACTCAGAAAGATACACATGGTGGCTTGATGTCCGGCTAGGCTGGCAATACTTTCTTTTTCCGGCACCGGTGTCCTGCCTTCCATTCTGGTAAGGATTACCGTTTGGGTAACCCCCGGCAGGGTATACTCCTGTTTTAACGCTGCGGCTGCAGCCACAAAGGAACTGACGCCGGGAATAACTTCATACTGAACGCCGTGTTCATCTAGGGCGTCCATCTGTTCCTGAATGGCCCCGTAAATGCTGGGGTCGCCGGTATGGATCCGGGCCACCGTCTTGCCGTCTTCAACCGCCTCCAGAGTAACTTTTAATACTTCCTCCAGGGTCATGGTAGCGCTGTTATGAATTTCCGTCCCTTCCCGGGCGTATTGAAGAACAGCCGGATTCACCAGGGAACCGGCATAAATGATTACCTGAGCCTCTTCGATAATCCGTGCCCCTTTAATGGTAATTAACTCTGGGTCACCTGGCCCTGCTCCGATAAAATAGACCTTCACACTAACCCCTCCCATCCTGCCTTTTTCACTATCAGAATTGACATATAATCCTTAGGCTGACCCACCAGGGACTCCAAATCCCTGGTATAAAACTGGTCAGGGTAACCGCAACGGGATATAAACACCCCTTTGTCCAATAAACCAAGTTCCCGAAGAACCTCCACAATCTCGTCAAAGGCCTTGTTAACCTTCATCATCACCACATTCTCGAATTTGCTTAGGGTCTCCCTGATATGGCCCAAGTCATAAGCCGCCGGAATCACCGCAATCTTCTCCTCGGCTTCAGCCAGGGGCTGGTTGAGAAAGGAAGAACAGGCCGAAAAGGCGGTAATACCGGGTATGGTTTCAACCTCCACTGCCGGGTCTTTAGTTATTCTTTTTAACAAATAAGCATAAGTGCTGTAGAACATGGGGTCGCCAATGGTGATAAAAGCCACTGACTGTCCCCGGTTCAGTAGTTCCATCACCTGCTGTGCGGCCATGTCCCAGTGTTCCTTTAAAACCTGTTCATCCCTTGACATGGGGAATACCAATTCCAGCAAGGTGAATTCCCGTTCCACCACCTGGTTGACGATGGATAAGGCCAAACTGTCCCCTTCGGTTTTGGCCTTAGGGGTACACAGGACATCTATCTCTTTTAACACCTTGTAAGCCCGCAAAGTCAACAATTCCGGATTGCCCGGCCCCACCCCGATGCCGTAAAATTTTCCCTTCACCTTATCCTCCCACCTTTTCTGCTGTGATGATGAACACCGGGTTCTGGCCCTGGAGCATGTGTAAGCTTTTCACCTGTTCCACTCTGGTAACCCCTACCTGAATAATTTCCAGGTGATAATCCTTTCGGTCCTGAAAATAGTTGATGGCCTCCGACAAGGTATCCAGCAGGATGGCGTTTATCACCACCCGTCCTCCCGGAGCAAGAACTTTGTCTATCTCTGCTATGATAGCCTTGAAGTTACCACCGCTTCCCCCCACCATCACCCGGTCCGGTTTGGGTAATCCGGCTAAAGCCTGGGGTGCGATTCCCTCAACCACGGTTACGTTGGCAACCCCGAATTTAGCTTGATTCTCCTTGATTAATTGGACTCCTGCCGGATTCCGTTCAATGGCATAAACCTTCCCAACGGGAGCACAAAGGGCCGCTTCTATGGTTAAAGAACCCGTACCCGCTCCAATATCCCAGATGATACTTGTAGCTTGGGGCCTAAGTTTGGCCAGAGTGATAACCCTGACCTCTTCCTTGGTCATAGGGACTTGGTTCCGGGTGAACCAACTGTCGGGTATGCCCGGAGCGCCGGCCTGCCAATTATATTTCTTCATCGGTAATCACCATCACACTGTTATTGATTTGACCCTTTTCCGCTATCTCCGCCAGGGTTCCCCTGATTATGGTCTCATCGGGGTAGGAAAGGTTGCCGCAAACTGCCGCCTGTTTATCATTAATCCCAGCATCCAGAAGAACCTTGGCAATGTGTGCCGGAGTTGCTTCCGGGCCGGTGAGGAGAATCACCTTGGGGTGGGTCTTCACCAGGTCCGCCACTCCATCCAGCCCCCGCCCGTGGGTAGAGGCCAGCAACCCGTCATGCCAGGATATGCCCAACCTGGCACAAGCCAGCTGCATTGAACTAATCCCGGGTATCACCTGTAAATCCCCGGTGGCAAAATGCTTC
>JAJZSN010000041.1 GCA_021849745.1 Bacillota bacterium
ATGTCAGTGAGACTGCCGCTGTGACCGGAGAGGCTGCTATCTGGTTGGAGACAGGGGAGCGGCTGACGGTGGAGCAGTTGGTTTATGCGGTGATGTTGTATTCTGCTAATGATGCGTCGGTGGCCCTGGCTGAGCACGTTGGGGGCACTGAGAAGGATTTCGTGCAAATGATGAACGAGAAGGCTAGGGCGATTGGGGCTAAGGACTCCCACTATGTGAACCCGCACGGGCTGTATGACCCCCAGCATTATTCCACCGCCTATGATTTGGCTTTACTGGCTCGTTATGGGATGGAGAAGGTGCCCAAGTTCAGGGAGGTGGTTTCCACTTGGCGGGAACAGATCCCCTGGGCCGGTCACCCCTGGGACCGGGTGCTTTATAATCGGAACAAGCTTCTCAAGCAGTATCAGGGAGCGGACGGTGTCAAAACCGGTTATACCAGGGAAGCGGGTCGCTGTCTGGTAGGTTCCGCCACCCGTGACGGGCAGCAGTTGGTAGCAGTGGTGCTGGATTCGCCGGATATGTTCGGGGAAGTGGCGGCCCTGCTGGATTATGGGTTTGCTAATTATACCCTGCGGGAGGTATATGAGAAAGGGGAAGTAATAAAGGATGTCAAGGTGGAGAAGGGGCTAAAACCGGATGTGAAAGCGGTAGTGGCCAAGGATGCAGCCTTTGCCTTACGTCCTGCTGAGGCCAAAACTTTGAAGATGGAGACAAGGTTGACCGATATAATAGAAGCCCCGGTGCACAAGGGCCAGCAGTTGGGCCAGGTGGATTTCCTAGTGCAAGGTAAGAAGGTTCAGTCTGTAGATATCCTGGCCGCAGAGGGCGTGGAGCGTAAGAGTGACTGGACTTTGCTCTGGGAAAAGGTCCGACCCCAATTAGCCTGGGTTATCGGTTTAATTTTCCTAACAGTTGGTATAGGCATCTATTATTTCTACAAATTCCGTTGCCGAGGTCTGCGCTTTAGATAATTTGCTGATAGCTGACAGCTGATAGCTGACAGCTTTTTTTTACGCATAATCATCCAGGTGGCGAATAATATTCCATAGACAAGTTATTTCTGAGAAGGGAGAGGATTAGTCTATGGCATATGATGCCACCAAGATGGCCGACTGGGAGATTGCCCAGGAGGCGGAGAAAACTATGCCCACACCGGAGGTATGGCGGGAGAGATTGGGTCTGCAAGGGGATGAACTGATTCCTTACGGCAGGACGCCAAAGCTGGATTTTATCAAAATTATGAACAGGCTGAAGGACAAACCTGATGGTAAATACATCGAGGTAACGGCAATTACCCCGACCCCTCTAGGGGAAGGCAAGACTACTGTTTCCATGGGTCTGGTAGAGGGATTGGGCAAAAGAGGGATGAATGTTGGGGGAGCTATGCGTCAGCCTTCGGGCGGCCCTACCATGAACATTAAAGGGACGGCTGCCGGGGGTGGCAATGCTCTGCTGATTCCCATGACTGAGTTTTCCCTAGGTCTAACCGGTGATATCAATGATATTATGAATGCCCACAACCTGGCCATGGTGGCCCTGACTTCACGGATTCAGCATGAGGCCAACTATACTGATGAGGAGTTGGCTAAGCGGGGTTTGAGGCGGTTGGATGTAGACCCCAAGAATGTGGAAATGGGATGGGTAATTGACTTCTGTGCCCAGGCCCTGCGTAACATCATCATCGGTATCGGGGGTAAAAAGGATGGCTTAATGATGCAGTCCAAGTTTGGAATAGCTGTTAGTTCGGAATTGATGGCTATTTTGGCCATTTCCAGGGATTTGGCTGATTTAAGAGAACGGCTGGGTAAGATTATCGTGGCTTATGACCGCACAGGTAAACCGGTGACCACGGCGGACTTGGGAGTGGATGGGGCTATGTGTGCCTGGATGCGTAACACCATCAACCCTACCCTTTGCTGTACGGTGGAACACCAGCCCGTGGTGGTTCATGCCGGGCCTTTTGCTAATATAGCCATCGGTCAAAACTCCATCATCTCTGACCGTCTGGCCCTGAAACTCTTTGATTATACCGTGACGGAAAGCGGATTTGCGGCTGATATAGGTTTCGAAAAATTCTGGAATGTTAAAGCCCGTTTGAGCGGCCTGAACCCCAATGTTTCGGTGATAGTTGCCACCATCCGGGCCTTGAAGATGCACGGCGGCGGACCCACCGTAGTTCCGGGACGGCCCCTGCCTGATGAGTATACCAGGGAAAATCTTGAACTAGTGGATAAAGGGTTGGATAACTTAATCCATATGGTCAACGTGGTCAAGAAATCCGGTATCGTTCCTGTGGTTTGTATCAACGGATTCTATACCGACACCCAGGAAGAGGTAAAACTTATTAAAGGCCGCATGGCTGAGCAGGGTGTGCGCTGTGCTTTCTCCGAGCACTGGTTAAAAGGCGGGGAAGGGGCTTTGGAACTAGCCGATGTGGTGATGGATGCCTGTAATGAGCAATCCAACTACAAGCCCCTTTATCCCTTGGAAATGCCCCTGCGCCAGCGGGTTGAAATGGTGGCTAAAGAGGTTTATGGCGCTGACGGGGTCTCCTGGTCGCCGGTGGCTGAAGCCAAGGTCAAGAGATTTGAGGCTGACCCCTATTACCAGGACTTCCAAACCATGATGGTGAAGACCCACTTAAGCCTGTCCCATGATCCCACCCTGAAAGGGGTACCCAAGGGCTGGACCCTGCCCATCCGGGATGTGCTGGTCTACGGCGGGGCCAAATTCCTCTGCCCGGTGGCCGGGGATATCAGCTTAATGCCCGGAACCGCCTCCGACCCGGCCTACAGAAGGGTGGATGTGGATATAAATACCGGGGCAGTAAGCGGACTGTTTTAGCTTAGGGGCTTGACCTGCGGTCAGGGGTGGCTTTAGGGGCTTGACCTAGCGGTTAATTTAGGGGCTTGACTTGGCGGTCAGGGGTCAGGGGCTAGGGGCTAGGTTTGGGTGAGTTCTTGGGGGAGGTTCGTAGTTCGTAGTTCATAGTTCATAGTTCGTAGATGCTTAAGATAATGCTAAGAGCTGATAGCTGACAGCTGACAGCTGACAGCTTTACCCTATAGAACGGGGTGAAACCATGGTTAATCTGGTCTGGCTTGGGCTGATTGTGGTTGGGGTGGTTGTGGCGGCCTTTACTGGGAATATTGAAGGGGTGACTAAAGCGGCTTTTGAGGGGGCTGAGCTGGCGGTTCAGGTGGCTTTTAAACTCATTGCCGTTCTTACCTTCTGGCTGGGGATGATGAAATTGGCGGAGGCGGGGGGGTTAATCAAGTTGCTGGCCGCCCTCTTTCGGCCTTTTCTGCGGTTTCTTTTTCCCTCAATTCCCAAAGACCATCCGGCCATGGGGGCCATTGTGATGAACTTGAGCGCCAATGTCCTGGGTCTTGGTAATGCCGCTACCCCGATGGGGCTTATCGCTATGCAGGAGATGCAAAAGTTGAACCGGGGGAAGCCTGATACTGCAAGTGACGCCATGTGTACCTTCTTGGCTCTGAACACTTCCTGCTTAACCCTTATCCCTACCACCATTCTGGCTATAAGAATAAAATTCGGCTCCCAGGATCCTACTGAGATTGTGGGCACCACTATTTTTGCCACTGCTTGCGGCATGGTGGTGGCTGTGTTTGCGGATCGGTTGCTGAGAGTTTGGTACCGGAGGAGGGGGCTGTAGGGTGCTGGCTTTGGTGGCAGAATTTTCTCGGTGGATTATTCCTGCCTTGCTATTAATTATTCCGTTGGTGGCTTGGGTTAAACGGGTTAAGGTCTATGAGACTTTTGTAGCCGGTGCGGAAGAGGGATTTACTACGGCTATTAAGATAATCCCCTATCTGGCGGCCATGCTTATTGCCATTAGCGTATTTCGGGCGTCGGGGGCCATGGATCTACTGGTTGGCGCAGCAGCTCCCCTAACCCGCTTGTTAGGCATTCCGGGGGAGGTTTTACCCCTGGCTATGATGCGGCCTTTATCGGGGAGCGGCGCCCTTGGGCTATCTACGGAGTTAATTAAGACCCACGGCCCGGATAGCTTTATTGGTCGCCTGGCCTCCACCATGCAGGGGAGTAGTGATACCACCTTCTACGTCCTAACCCTTTATTTCGGCTCGGTGGGAATTAAGAAGTACCGCTATTCCCTCTATACCGGCCTACTGGCCGATATAACCAGTTTCCTGGCTTCGGTATATATAGTAATTAAAATCTTTGGGTAAATTATGTGTTCTTGACATATGTCGTTAATATGGGATAAAATATAATATAGAGGTAAAAAATACATTTAAACGACAAAGTGTCGACATGACCTGGTTTTCCGGAGTCATGTTATTTTTATTAGGAGGCTTGAGACCTTTGGAAGAAAGATTGCAAAAGGTGTTGGCCCAGGCGGGGGTTGCGTCCCGCCGGGCCTGTGAAGAACTAATTAAAGAAGGCAAGGTCAAGGTCAACGGCAAAGTGGTCACCCAGTTGGGCACCAAGATCAACCCGGTTAAAGATAAGGTAGAAGTAGCGGGTAAAAAGCTGGCGGCCAGGGAAGAGAAGGTTTATCTTCTCTTATATAAGCCTGTTGGTTACTTGTCCTCGGTCAAAGACCCCAAAAAACGCCGCACGGTGATGGACTTAATTAAAGATGTTAATGAACGGGTTTACCCGGTGGGGCGGTTGGATCACGATACAGAAGGACTTCTCCTCTTAACCAATGACGGTGAGCTTACTTATGCCTTGACCCACCCTAAACATGAGGTAGATAAAACCTACTTGGCTTGGGTGGAGGGGATACCTTCGGCTCAGAAGCTGGAAGAATTGCGCCAAGGGGTTAACCTGGAAGATGGGCCCACAGCGCCTGCACGGGTTAAATTGCTGGATAAGCAGCAAGATCATGCCTTGCTGGAAATAGTCATTCATGAGGGCCGCAACCGTCAAGTGCGCAGGATGTGTGAACACATCGGCCATCCGGTGACGGCGTTACATAGGTCAAGGCTTGGGTTTCTTACCTTGGAAGGGTTGGGTAAGGGGAAGTATCGTTATTTAGCCGGAAAAGAAATTAAACAGCTTAAGATTTTAGCGGGCATAATGAAGGAACAAGACAAAAAAACCAGAAGGAAAACGGAAGGAAATGTCGAAAAGATATCAAGAAATGTTAGGAAATGAGGCATTATAGGTGAATTGTTTAGGGGAAGAAGTTTGGCGGCTCTTCAATTCAAGCCTGGAAGAAGCTTATTGAAGGAGGATAAACTGGGTAGAATTGGTTAATATATATTGAAAGAAGGGGTTACTGTGGTTACAATCATGTTCTTACTGGGGATTATTACCATCGCCGCAGCTATCGCTTTTGTGATTTCAAATAACAACATACAAGTGTCAGATAAAGAAAAAGTAATAGATGGCCAAGTTAATGAAAAAGAATAGTCAGGGAAAAACCCTCCGCGCGGTATCGGAGGGTTTCTTTTTAAATCATCTGTTGGTATAGAGGGGGTGGTCGATACTGGTACTCCATTTCTTTACATCATAGGCTCCGTAATCAAGCAGGATGTTGCTTACTTGGTTAACCTTGGAGTTGTCTGTTTCAATAACTACCAATGTGGCTCCTTCCAGCACATGATTTTCCAAAGAAACAGCCTCATGGGCGCCGATACCGTAATAAACCAGGCTATCAGACAGGCCTTTGTCATCTTGCATCAAGGCGCCGGCTAACGGACCGGCAGCGGCAACTTTACCCAGGTAGGGTACGTCAATGACCGGGGACTGAACCAACACCCCGTCCAAGTTCTGGAGTTTTTCCCGGTGATGATAGGGTATTTCTTCAGCGAATTCCGTATCGTTATAGGCTTGGGGAGGGAGGTTTTTGACCACTACTGAAATTTGGCTGTAGGCCAGGCCGGGGTCGATTTCCTTAATGGCCCTCTCGGCTTGGGATAATTCAGAAAAAAGAGCTACTACGGTTCGCTTCATGCTCGACAACTCCTCTCGAAATTCTGTCACTATTATGTTGAGCCGGGATGGTTTTTTTATACCTACAGGCAATTATATTTTCCACCCTTGTGTAAAATACAACGGAATGTAGTATAAAAAGGTGCGCACAGTGGAACAAACGAGGCGCACCTTTTTAATGTATTATTTTTTATCCCAGCAACAAACAATAGTTGGTAGATAGTTATAGTTAAGAAACAGGAGGAGTAGATATGCCCAGATGTATGATATGTGGTAACACTGAGAGTTTCGGAAGCAGCAAGTTGGAGCCGGTAGCGCCTACGGCAAATTCTATCCCTACAGCGTTGTTGGCTAATTTTGATAATGAAGGGTATATTGATAACATGGAAAACATGGGTGCCCAATTGGATGAAGCTCAGGAAGCATGGGAGGAACCGGAGGTATACTTCGATTTCTGTGCTTTTTGTGGGGCTAAAGAAATTCAGTGGCCGTAATTAGGGGTTGAAGAGACTCCTTGATTTATTAGCTAATATACGAGTAAAATAGAGTTATTGATGGCCCTGAAAAGGGCTAGTTGGCGTGGAGGAAAAATTGCGACGTAAGAAAAGGTTCGTAGTTCGTAGTTATCTTAGACCCATATGAATGTCTATCAATTACAACTACGAACCACGAACTATGAACTATGAACTATGAACTATGAACCAAAAAAAACGGAGGTAACAATATGGATATGAAAGAAATACGCCAAACTGCCAAAGGAAAAATGAAAGGCTACTGCCGGGTCTGTCCTTCCTGTGACGGCCGGGCCTGTGCCGGGGAGGTACCCGGCATGGGAGGAACGGGAACCGGACAGGCTTTTCAGGAAAATTTGGCGGCCCTGGAACAATACAAACTTAATATGCGAACCATTCATGATGCTAAAGAACCGGATACGTCTACCACCTTATTGGGTCTGAAATTAAAAACTCCCATCATGGCCGCCCCTATCACCGGGACCACCTATAACATGGGAGGCGCTTTAACCGAGGGTGAATTCATCCAGGCGGTGATGACCGGGAGCCTCATGGCAGGCAGCCTGGGCTGGTCGGGGGATGGGGCTGATCCCACCATGTATAACTCCGGCCTGGAGGCCATCAAGAAGGAACAGGGGATGGGCATTGCCATCATCAAGCCCCGGTCCCAGGAAGAAATCATTAAAAGGATTAAGGAAGCTGAAGCCGTAGGGGCCAAGGCTGTGGGCATCGACATTGACGGGGCCGGTCTGGTAACCATGGCCCTGAAGGGCCAGCCCGTAGGCCCCAAGACCATGGATGAACTGAAGGAAGTAATCAACTCCACCTCATTACCCTTTATTCTCAAAGGCATCATGACGGTGGAAGAAGCGGAACTGGCCGCAGAGGTTGGGGCCGCCGTCATAGTGGTATCCAACCACGGCGGCCGGGTGCTGGATCAGACCCCTGGAGCCGCCGACGTGCTCCCCGAGATAGTTGAAGCTGTCAAGGGTCGCCTCACCATCCTGGCTGACGGCGGCGTCCGCTCCGGGGTGGATGCTCTGAAGCTGCTGGCCCTGGGGGCCGACGGAGTGCTGGTGGGTCGGCCGGTAATCATAGGCGCTTTCGGCGGCGGCGCTGAAGGGGTTAAGGCGGTGCTGGAGAAATACACTGCCGAACTGCAGCAGGGGATGATTTTGACCGGATGCAAGAGTGTTGTTGAGATTCATGAGGATGTTGTTTGTTAAATTTTCCGAGGTGGAACGATTTCAACAAAATAGTTGCCGGATTTCCAGGAAAGGACACCTTCCCGGTACAAAGAGCTGAACCTGCCGGGCTTGGGAGAGATAAAAAAATTAAGTTTCCCCCAAATTAGATGTGGAGGAAGCTGAGGCGGTAACGATGGTTGTTAAATCCACCGGAATGGGCTTGCCTGTGATATTGAATTAAGGAAATTAACGGATAAAACGGTATTCTGCTGGGAAAAACCTTGCCAGACAAGGGTTTTTTGAATTTTTGTCGAATACTAAACCAGATATTCACAAAAGGGGGCGAGAAAATGTCTGCAGCCCAAGACGTGCAATTACTGAACAGTGCTTGGGAAAGCTATGTTAGCAAAGCCCAAGTGGAAAAAAACATCATCCGCCCGGTGGTGGCCCATTCCTGGCAGAGGTGCAAACTGCTGAAGGTTGACCCATACGGCCAGGGAAGCTGGGAAATTAAAGGCATGGAACTGCGGGAAAAGGTGCAGCAGCATCAACATCTAATTCAACTGGCCCGACCTTTTATGGAAAATTTATATAATTTCGTTAAAGGCTCCGGCTTTCAAGTGGTTTTGGCCGATGCCCACGGTTTCCTGCTGGAAGTCATCGGGGATTCGGATATCTTGGAACGGACCAGGATGATTCACCTTTGCCCTGGAGGCAATTGGAGCGAAAGGGTTAAGGGAACCAACGCCATCGGTACTGCTATTGTGGAGCAGCGACCGGTACAAATTTTCGCCCATGAACATTTTGTTCAGGCTAACCACTTTATAACCTGTTCGGCGGCCCCCATCTTAGACCCAGACGGTCAACTGGCCGGGGTGCTGGATGTCACCGGCGACTACCGTTTTGCCAATCCTCATACCCTGGGGATGGTGGTGGCTGCGGCCTATGCCATCGAAAACCAGTTGCGGTTGCATAAAGCAACCAGCAAATTATATATGGCCTATAAATACTCCAATACCTTGATGGAATCCATGTCTGATGGAATCATTTCCATTGACAACTCCGGTATAATCACCCAGATAAATTCCGTGGGTGGGCGCATCTTGGGAGTAGATCCCGAGGAATCTGTGGGTAGGAAAGCGATGGAGGTTTTCCAGCGTCCCTTACCCATGGAAGAGGTAATCAAGACGGGGAAAGGTTATGAGGATAAGGAGATTATCTTAGACCGGCCTACAGGCCCTAAGCATTTCACCAGTACCACCAAACCCCTGCTGGATGACCAGGGTAATATTATCGGTGTGGTGGCCACCCTGCGGGAAATCAAAGCGGTAAGGGAATTGGTCTCCCGGATGGCCGGGGCCCAGGCCCGGTTTACCTTTGAGGATATCATCGGGATCAGCCAACCCATGCAGGAGGCCATCGGCCTGGCCAAGGTGGCGGCGGACAGTATTTCCACTGTTTTGATCCAGGGGGAAAGCGGTACCGGTAAGGAACTCTTCGCCCAGGCCATTCACAATGGGGGCAGCCGCAAAGAGGGGCCTTTTGTGGCCATTAACTGTGCTGCTATGCCCAGGGATTTGATTGAAAGCGAATTGTTCGGTTATGACGAGGGAGCTTTCACCGGGGCTAAGAAGGGTGGGCGGCCCGGTAAATTCGAAATGGCCAATGGTGGAACCTTGTTCCTGGACGAAATAGGGGATATGCCCTTGGAGACTCAGGTTAAACTGCTGCGGGTGCTCCAGGAGAAAATGGTGGTGCGGGTAGGTGGACAGAAGGTAATCCCTGTGGATATAAGGGTTATTGCGGCTACCCATAAGGATTTGGCGTCGGCGGTGGAGAAAGGGGATTTCCGCTTGGATCTCTATTATCGGCTTAATGTGATTAATATTAATGTTCCTCCCTTAAGGGAACGGGGGGAGGATTTGAGTTTGCTGACCAAGCATCTGACGGCCAAGGTAGCTGCTCGGTTGGGTAAAGATGTTACCGGGGCCGCCCCGGGGTTTCTGGCCCGGGTCAAGGCCTATTCCTGGCCGGGTAATGTCAGGGAACTGGAGAATGTGGTGGAGCGGGCGGTTAACCTGGCCAACAGTGGGGGACTGTTGGAGGAATATCTGCCTGACCAGATTAGGGAAGCTTCTATTTTGAGTTATGGTGATGACCCTATACTAAATGAAATGGCTAATTTGAAATCATTAAAAGACTTGGAAAAAGAGGCTATTCTTAAAGCTCTGACCCACCATCAACGCAATATATCCAGGGCTGCGGCCACTTTAGGTATCGGGCGTAATACCTTGTACCGCAAGTTAAAGGAATACGGTATTGAAGTTGAGGAGGTTATGTAGGAAACGTGTTCTAAAATGGAGCAATGCTCTAAGATGGAACAACGGACTTTTTTGTGATGAATAAAGAGTTTGAAGCAAATGAGATTAAATTAATGTTCCGCTTTGGAACAGGAAAATCCAAACATGCAAAATGATTGCATGTTTTTCTTTTTGTTTAGAAATTTTAATGATTTAAAAAAATCAGTCAATTCAATAATCTAAGGGTTTTTTAGATTTTTAATCCGATAACTTGAAAACTTGGCACAGTTCTTGCGTATACTAATGGCATACTGGGTAAAAAAGCTTGCTAAGGAGGGGGCATGCCTGGAAAGAAAAAATATTGTCATAGCTTTTTGTAGATCACATAAATATTAAGGAGGATGTAATTTAATGGCATTAGGAGAAATGGTTTACGGTTATTTTATGCCTACTGTTAACCTGATGGGTGCAGGGGCCGCCAAGCAAGTTGGCGAGCAGGTCAAAACTCTGGGCGGTACCAAAGTACTCATCGTTACTGACGCTTTCCTGAACAAAATCGGCATGGCTGAAGAAATTAAAGCTAACATCGAAGCTGTAGGCGCCAAGGCTATTATCTTTGACGGCGCTGAGCCTAACCCCACTGACATCAACGTTCATGACGGTCTGAAGGTTTACCAGGATGAAAAATGTGACATGATTGTTTCCCTGGGCGGCGGCAGCTCCCATGACTGTGCCAAAGGTGTTGGTATCGTAGCAGGTAACGGTGGTCATATCCGTGATTATGAAGGTATCAACAAATCCAGCAAACCAATGCCTCCCTTTATCGCTGTTAACACCACTGCAGGAACTGCTTCAGAAATGACCCGGTTCTGCATCATCACCAACACTGATACCCATGTAAAAATGGCTATCGTTGACTGGAGATGTACCCCTAATGTAGCTATCAATGATCCTTTGTTGATGATGAAGAAGCCTCCTGCCCTCACTGCAGCTACCGGTATGGATGCTCTGACCCACGCTGTTGAAGCTTATGTATCCACCATCGCTACCCCTGTTACCGATTCCGCTGCTTTGATGGCAATCAAGCTTATCTCCGAGAACCTGCGGACTGCGGTAGCCAACGGTGAGAACTTCGAGGCCCGGGATGCCATGGCTTATGCCGAGTTCCTGGCCGGTATGGCCTTCAACAACGCTTCTCTGGGTTATGTTCACGCCATGGCCCACCAGTTGGGCGGTCTCTATAACCTGCCCCACGGTGTTTGTAACGCCATTCTGCTCCCCCATGTGGAAGCCTTCAACTTGATATCTAACCCCAAGCGTTTTGCTGATATTGCAGTAGCTATGGGTGAGAACATCGAAGGCCTCTCCGTGCGGGATGCTGCTGATAAAGCCCTGGACTCCATTAAGAAACTCTCCTCTGACATCGGTATCCCCACTGGTTTAAGGGAACTTAATGTCAAGGAAGAAGACTTCAAACTCATGGCCGAAAACGCCATGAAGGATGCCTGTAGCTTCACCAATCCACGGATCGCTACCCTAGATGATATAATTGGAATTTTCAAGAGTGCATTCTAAATCTTTTGCTGATAGCTGACAGCTGACAGCTGATTAAACCTCCAAACCTTCTCTAAATAATGATATAGTGCGGACTTCCGATTTGTCCTGTCCCTCTGGGAGGGGGCAAACATAGGGTGCGGGGAGCAATCGCCGGGCCTGCCAATGCGCAAAGGAAGAGGTGTCGACCAGAAGCGGCCCTCTTCTTTTTTCTTTGCTTGGCCCAAGAATTGCAAATATTATTACTTTAGACTTTCGGACAACCATTGGCGAAATATTTGTTGACCTATTGGTTTTGAGGAGGTTAATATAAAATTAGTATTATTTTACAAAGAGATAGAAAACACCAAAGGAGGAGTTAAAAAAATGTCTAAAATTATTCGGGTGAACATGAGCAACTTGACCGTAACTGAAGAAGCTGTACCTCAGAAGTACGCCGCTTTTGGCGGCCGGGCCATGACTTCCGCCATTGTGGCTGATGAAGTTGAGCCCACCTCCCATCCTCTTGGTAAGTATAATAAACTGGTTTTCGCTCCCGGTCTGCTCACCGGAACCACTGCTGCTAACTCCGGCCGTTTATCAGTTGGCGCTAAAAGCCCGCTGACCGGCGGAATTAAGGAAAGTAACGCCGGTGGTACCTCTTCCCAGAAGTTGGCCAGACTGGGCATTAAAGCCCTGATTATCGAAGGTCAGGCTGCAGAAGGTAAATATTATACCGTTAAAGTTACCAAAGATGGTGTGACCATCGAAGAAGAAAACCAGGTTGTGGGTAAAGGTAACTATGAAGCAGTTAAGGCTCTTTCAGCAAGATACGGTGAAAAGGTTGGCGTAATTCTCGCCGGGCCTGCCGGAGAAATGAAGCTGGCTTCCGCCAATATTTCTGTTAAAGACCCCGAAGGTAATCTCCGTTCCGCCGGGCGTGGCGGTCTGGGGGCCGTAATGGGTTCTAAGGGTGTCAAGGCTATCATAATCGATGATGCTGATGCTCCTGGGGTGACCATTGCCAACCCTGATGCTTTCAAGGAAGCGGCCCGGGTTTTTGCCAAAGGGTTAATGGATCATCCGGTTACCGGTCAGGGCCTCCCCACTTACGGAACCAACGTACTGGTAAACATTATTAATGAAGCCGGCGGACTGCCCACCAAAAACTTCCGCACCGGCCGTTTTGACGGGGCCAACAAAATCAGTGGTGAAACCATGTATGACACCATCGTGGCCCGGGGCGGCAAACCTACCCATGGTTGCCATGCCGGATGTATCATCCGCTGTTCCCAGCATTATTATGACAAAGACGGCAACTATAAGACCTCCGGTTTTGAGTATGAAACCATCTGGGGCTTTGGAGCCAACTGTTGTGTAGAAGATTTGGATGACATCGCTGAAATAGATTGGCACTGTGACGATATCGGTATTGATACCATCGAAACTGCGGTAGCCGCTGGTGTGGCCATGGATGCAGAAGTTGTTAAATTCGGTGACAGTAAAGGTCTTGTTAATCTGGTCAAGGAAATCGGGACTGGCAGCGCCTTAGGCCGGATTATCGGTAATGGTTCCGTATTCACCGGTAAAGCCTTTGGCATTACCAGGGTACCCGCTGTTAAAGGTCAGGGCCTCCCTGCTTATGATCCCCGGAATGTTAAAGGTGTAGGTCTCACTTACGCCACTTCCCCCATGGGTGGCGACCACACCGCCGGTTACTCTGTTGCTACCAACATCCTCAAAGTGGGCGGTTATGTAAATCCCCTGGGTAAAGAAGGACAGATTGAGTTGTCCAGAAACCTGCAGATCGCCACTGCTGCCGTAGATTCCACCGGTCTGTGCCTCTTCATCGCCTTCTGCGTGCTGGATAATGCAGAAGCCTTCCAGGCAGTGGTTGATATGATTAATGCCGAATATGGCTTGAGCCTCACCGGGGATGATGTTACCGAGTTAGGTAAAACCATACTGAGAATAGAAAAAGACTTCAATAAACGGGCCGGCTTCACTAATGAAGATGACCGTCTGCCTGAATTCTTTGATGAAGATGTTTGTGCACCTCACAACACTAAGTGGGACTTTACTGATGAGGAAGTTGACGAAGTATTGAATTTCTAAGCAGTGGTATAGAAAACATTAGGATTTCACAGTATAATAATAATTAGGGAGAAATTAAGCTCGGGATATCCCGGGCTTTTCTCTAATTTTTCGGAGGTGCCAAATGAATCTGGAAATAAGGCTTTTTGCCGATTTGCCCAAGAAAGTGAGAGCCTCCATTACAGCAGTTCCCGGAGAAGCTTTTATTCTGGAATTACCCGAAGGGACTACCCTGGGCCAGGTTTTTGCCCATCTTGGGTTAGAAGGAGAGCAGACCCTTATAGGCTTAGTAAATGGGTTGCGGCAGTTGGGTGATTATGAACTAAAAGATGGAGACAGGATAGGGATTTTCCCTCCGGTAGGCGGGGGTTAATAGAAGGTCTAAGGGATGTTATTAAGATGCTGTTTCTATTTATTGGGGAAAATGTTAGTCACTGATTAGCAGGATTTTTCTCATAAATGGTGAAATAATAGTCAAATGTAATTCGTAATGAGGCTTAATAAGGAGGCAGTCATGGTTAAGATCAGGATTGGGGACGAAACTGTACATACTACGCTGAAAGCCAAAGTACGACTGGATTTCAAAGGGATTGGCCGATCGGGTCGCTTCCTTTTCGGGGGGAAGAATACTGAGCGGCTGGCGGAGGAAACCAGGGAACAGCAGGCGGCCCTTTTGCGCAATGTGCCCATTCAGGGGATTGCCATTGAGAATATTGATATGAGCCAGGATATCTATGTGGTGACAGATGATGTGAATAACCAGGAGGTTGCTTATGCGCCGGTAGTCCTGGATCTGGTGGCTGATGGGCTGGAGGATGTGATCCGGTTCATTGCTAGGGATGAGTTCAGGAAGATTGAGATTATTGAGCCTCCGGAGATTTACTTGTCCAAGCATGATATGGAGAGGCTGTTCTTTAAGATGAATCAGGAAATCAAGGGATACCGGGAACATCTTGAAAAGAAGATGAGTTATCGGTAACTACTTGTGTTATAATTTAAGTTATCAGGTTAAGCTACTTGATCTTCAAGTAGCTTCTTTCAATGTAGGGAGGGTTTGTAAATTGAAAACTGGCTGGAACAATCAGGGGCTGGTGGGTTTTGGTATCATCATGGTATTTTTGCTGGCCGGTGAATTCTTATCACGGTGGTTGAATCTGGTGCTGCCGGGAAACTTGACGGCATTGGTGCTTTTATTTTTGGCCCTGGTAATGGGTATAATTAAACTGGAACAGGTAGAGCGGGCGGCTACGTGGTTGTTAAACAACCTGATGCTTTTTTTTATTCCCCTAAATGCAAGTTTGGTCTTGCAGTGGGATGTGCTGAAAAAAGAAGGGTTGGTCATGTTGGCCAGTCTGTTTATCAGTACTTTGCTGGTAATGGCTGTCACAGCTAAGACGGTGGAGATTTTCGGCAAGAAGGGGGAGCAACATGTTGAGCGGGTTGACTAGTTCACCTCTATTTGGAGTAACCTTAACGGTGGTTACATATCTAATAGCAAAAGAATTGTATACGAGGAAACATATTGTTTTTTTAAATCCATTGATTTTTGCGCCGGTGATTGTTCTATCCCTGCTCTATGTGATGGGAATTCCTTATGGTGATTATGCCGTGGGTGGGGATATGGTACGGTTTCTCATAGCGCCGGCTACAGTGGCCTTGGCGGTACCACTTTATAAACAGATTCCGGTGTTGCGGAAGAACCTGCGGGCTGTTCTCTCAGGGGTACTGGTTGGGGCTTTTACCGGGGTAATTTCTACGGTGTTGGTGATTAAAGTATTGGGAGGCAGTAAGTTAGTAATGATTTCCCTGGCGGCCAAGTCAGTTACCATGCCCATTGCCTTGGGGATTACCGAGAAGTTGAACGGAGTTGCCGGATTGATTGTCTTCGCTGTGGCTGTAACGGGAATCTTCGGCGGGTTAATCGGCCCGGAGTGGTTGAAGTTCCTGAGGGTGAAGAGCCGAGTGGCTACCGGTCTGGCCATCGGCACCGCTTCCCACGCCGGGGGGACGGCCCGGGCCGTCCAGCTAGGGGAAACCGAAGGCTCCATGAGCGGCACCGCCATCGTCCTTACAGGCTTAGTGACGGCCCTGATTGCCCCCTGGCTGGTGGGGTGGCTAGTCAGCTGGTAGCTTGTAGCTGGTAGCCTTAGGTTTTTTTAGGGGGTCTATAATGCTTATCAGAATGCTTAATTTCTATAAGCTATAAGCTATAAGCTACAAGCTATAAGCTACCGGCTACCAGCTAAGATAATACTCAATTGGCTACAAGCTACAAGCTATCAGCTACAAGCCAACACAGGAGGAATACCCATGAGCAAAACAATTGTAATCGGCGGCGGGGCTGCGGGGCTTATGGCGGCGGGGTTTGCCGCTCAGCAGGGGGCAGAGGTGGTGCTGCTGGAGAAGAACCGGGACTTGGGCAAGAAACTGGCCATTACCGGTAAGGGACGCTGCAATATCACCAATGCTTGCGAGATTGAGGATTTGATTAAAAACATGCCCGGCAATGGGCAGTTTCTGTATGGGCCTTTTTATACCTTTACCAACCGGGATGTGGTGGATTTTTTTAATCGCCGTGGAGTTCCGACCAAGGTGGAGAGGGGTCAGCGGGTTTTTCCGGAATCAGATCAGGCCCAGGATGTGATTAAGGCCCTGGCTCGTTTTGTAACGGTAAATGGCGGGGAAATTAGCTGCGGTGAGTCTGTGGCGGAGATTATGGCTGAAGAACTGCCTGAGGGTGAGGGGAAAAAAGGACCTTTTAAGAAGGTTACAGGGGTGAAAACCATTGATGGCCGTGAATACCGGGGTGATGCGGTAATTATTGCCACCGGGGGTTTATCTTATCCCGGCACCGGGTCCACCGGGGATGGGTATAAATGGGCGGAAGCATTGGGCCATAAGGTTACCCCTTTGAAACCGTCTCTAGTGCCGTTGGAAACCAGGGAGGAATGGGTTAAGGAACTTCAGGGTCTGGCTTTGCGTAATGTGAAGGTGGCGGCCAGGGCCGGTCAAAAGGTGCTGGGGGAGGAGTTTGGCGAGATGCTGTTCACCCATTTCGGCTTATCCGGGCCGGTGATTCTCACCTTGAGTGACCTGGTGGTGGCCCATATGGAGAAGGTTCGGGAGCCGGTCACGGTGGTGATTAACCTGAAAACGGCCCTGAGTAGGGAACAGGTGGATAGCCGGTTGCAGCGGGATTTTGCCGCCAATACCCGGAAACAGTTTAAGAACTCTTTGGGGGAACTTTTGCCCAAGTCCCTGATTCCGGTAATGATTAAGCTATCGGGGATTGCGGAGGATAAACCTGTTCATCAGATTACCAGACAGGAACGCCAGGGGCTGGTGGATTTACTCACAGGGTTGAACCTGACGATAACTAAGCCAAGATCTATTAAGGAGGCGATAGTTACCGCAGGGGGGGTAGTGGTGAAGGAAGTCAACCCCAAAACTATGGAATCCAAGCTGGTGCAAGGGCTGTATTTCGCCGGGGAAGTGCTGGACATCCACGGCTATACCGGGGGTTTCAACCTTCAGGCCGCTTTTTCTACTGGGTATGTGGCCGGGGTTAATGCTGCCGCTGCAGGGGCGAAGGATGATTAAGGGATATTTTCCATTCCCACCGCATAGTGTTATTATTAAATAGCTTATGCGGAGGGAAGATTATGGGTTTTCGCAGATCCAAAACCGGCAGGGGGGCGAGGTTTTTCCATTGGGCAGAGAAAATAGAGCGGGTATTATTCCGTCTGGTCTTGGTGGGGATGGCGTTGGTGCTGGTGGGTCAGGTGATGGACAGTGAGAATCCCTGGGACTCGGTAATTGCCCTGACCAGCTTGAATAATGATCCTGTTCTGCACAGTAGGGAGTTGCCTTCTAAGCCTGATGAGGTTTCCGGCGGGCAGGACGGGGAGCGGGGTTATGCCGACCTTGCAACGGTTACCCTTCAGTTAGAGAACTTTTCTTCCCTGGCCAAAGCTAAAATTATAGTTAATGGCCGGGAGGTAGGTAATTTCACTGAGAAGCTGGTTTCCGTTAAGGTACGTCCAGGGGATTTACTTGAGGTGGACGGTTCCTTTTACCAGCAGGCTATCAGGGTAAAGGTTCTTGATACCTCACCTATTATTAAGCGGCCTGAGGAAGGTGGGGAATTCTTGGTTCGCTCCGGGATTACTCAACTGGGAAAAGTGAAGTTTGGGAACCAACGGTAGTTGCTTTTATAGCGGGATTACGATATAATTAAATAAGTTTATAGGGGTAGGACGGTAGGACGGTACAAACCATATGTACGTTTTTTGACATTCCTACCGGAATGTTTTTTATTTGGTTTCTAGGAGGCTTATGCAATGACTCTGGGGAGTAAGAAAATTGCCACTGTGGCCATTAAGATGGCCTTGACTGAGACCAGGGACGAGGAAAAGGCTTTGAAGGCCCAGTTTACCCAAGAAGGGATTAAAACTGCTGCGGTGGATTTTGGTGGAGATTTTATCACTGCCGTGAAGAAGATTGTGGAACGGGCAGTTGTGGCCGCCAAGCGGGAAGGCGTGATTAAGGAAACCCATGCTGATGAGGGAGCCGTGGCAGGGGCTACCAGAGAGGCTTTGTCCCAGATAATGCCCAAAGCGGTGGGACTCAATGTAGGCGGTAAGGTAGGTATTGCCAGGGCCGGGGATCATGTCAGCGTGGCGGTGTTTTTCGGGATTGGTCTGTTGCACCTGGACGAGGTGGCTATAGGTCTCGGTCACCGGGCGGTGGCATAAAATAGGATGGTAGAATGGAGGAACGGTAGATGTCATTAATGCGGGTTAGAGGTATCAGGGGAGCTATTACGGCCCACGAGAATACCAAAGAGAGTATCAATGAGGCCACTAAGGAGTTATTGCTGGCGGTAGTACGGGAAAATGAATTGGATACCGAGGATATTGCCAGTATCGTTTTTACGGTGACGGCTGATTTGATGGCGGATTTTCCGGCTTCGGCGGCCCGGGATTTGGGATGGACTTTAGTGCCCTTATTGTGTACCACCGAGATTGATGTGCCGGGGAGTTTAGGTAAAGTGATAAGGGTCTTGGTCCATGTGAATACTACTAAGAAGCAGGATGAGATTAAGCATATTTATTTGAGAGATGCTGTAAGGTTGCGTTTGGATTTAACTTCAGCTCAGTAAAATATCTCGCTCGAAAGGGCGAGGTATTTTTTATACTACAGGAAAGTATATTTTCCACCCTTGTGGAAAATTCAGCGGAATGTAGTATAAAAAGGCGCGCGCAGCGGAACAAACGATGCGCACCTTTTTAATAGAAGGATTTTGGCAAAAAGTGTCGAATAATATAATATCTTATAATGTAAGGAGGTTAATTATGTCAGAGAAAAAACGTTTACCGGCTTTTTTATTATGTTTTCTTTTTGGTGCTTTCGGGATTCATAGGTTTTATGTTGGTAAGATTGGCACCGGTATACTGCAACTCATTACCCTCGGGGGTTTAGGGATTTGGGCAATTATCGATTTAATTCTTATAATTATAGGAAGCTTTACTGATAAGAATGGTAATAAACTAGAGGCCTGGACATAAGATTTATCTGGTCGTAATGGACTTCCCTAGTTACAGGGGGGTCTTTTTTTGTTAGGAAAATCAATGATTGTCAGATATATTTTTTGAGTTTGGGACGGGTCTTGACAGTAATTCTGTTTGTAGTATATGTTGTGGGTATGGATAATAATAACATTGCCTGGGTGTTGGCGGCTTTCCCTGACCCAAGTTTTTTTGTATCTGATGATGAAAAAGGCCCGGCGCAAGGGTTGAGGAGGTTCTGTAATGCATCGCAATATCTGGCTCCTTGGCTTGGTGAGCCTGTTGATGGATATCAGTAGCGAGATGGTTTATCCCTTAATGCCTCTTTTTCTGGTAGGGGCCCTGGGAGCTACTCCCGCCATAGTGGGGTGGATTGAAGGGATAGCCGAGAGTCTGGCCAGTTTGTTGCGGGTTTATGCCGGGGCCTGGTCGGATTACTTCAATCGAAGAAAACCCTTGGCCATTGCAGGATACGGCTTGTCGGGACTCAGCCGGATTATGCTGGCTTTTGCGGGTAGCTGGATGGGTGTTTTGTTTGTCCGTGTCTTTGACCGGTTCGGCAAAGGAATCCGTTCAGCACCCCGGGATGCCCTGTTGGCTGAATCCGCCTCACCGGAGGAACGGGGCAAGGCCTTTGGCTTACACAAGATGATGGACAGTTTCGGGGCAGTTATCGGGGTTTTGCTGGCTTACCTTCTGGTTACCTTGTACCTGGGGGTTTCTGCCGATTGGAGCAGTATCTTTCTATGGGCCGCCGTGCCGGCCTTGGGTAGTGTGGTCATGTTATCGTGGGTCAAGGAGAGTGGGAAAAAGGGTGATGGAAAATGCCCTAAGCCTGTTTTGTTTTCCCCGGTGGCTGCATGGCGGGCTTTAAATGCTAAGACCCGGTGGTTTTTGATTTTTATTTTCCTGTTCTCCCTGGGGAATTCGTCCAATGTATTTCTTTTGCTCAAGGCCCAGCAGTTGGGGATGACCACCACCGATATCCTGCTTTTATACTTATGTTATAATGTAGTGTTAACCCTGGTAGCCTATCCGGCAGGGCGGCTGTCAGATCGTTTCGGTCGGCGGGTTTGGCTGGTGGGGGGGTATTTTACCTATGCTGTGGTTTACTTAGGGTTGTCTTTTACCCAAAGCGTGGCTTGGTTGTGGGTCTGGTTCGCCGTCTATGGCCTTTATTCGGGTCTGACGGGAGGGGTGGAAAAGGCCTTTTTGGCCGATGAGATTCCGCCGGACCAGAAGGCCACGGCTTTCGGGTTGTATCATACTTTGGTGGGACTGGGTTTACTCCCGGCGTCGGTATTGGCCGGTTGGTTGTGGAGTACCTGGGGTTCTTCTGCGGCTTTCGGGGTCGGGGCCGCTTTGGGGCTCGCGGCGGCGGTGGGCATTGGTTTTGTGACTAGGGATGGGTAGATGAAAAACGCACCTTTGGGGTGCGTTTTACTTATTTAGAAAGTTCATTAATTACAGTCGTATATTTCTGTCCTGTGGATTTTTGTAGGGCCGTGATAAAGGAATCGCCCTCAGAGATACTGATAATTGTTTCCTTAATGGATTTTTCTCCCCATCTGGAAATTATCTTTTTTATATAGAACTCGCTTGAGGGGTAGAGTTCATCGGAAGGGTACTTGGTCCAGTTTTCATCTATTGTAATAACTTCAAAGCCGAGGGGCTTTATTTTTTCTGAAGGTTGGCCGATTATCTGGTGGGCGAAATGTTCGGCTAAACCTTCTTCGAACCAACGGGGTAATTCTTTATTAATTGTTTTTAGGAGGAGATGATGAACATACTCATGGTAAAAAGTTTTAACAGCATCGGGTTTAGCAAAGATAACTTGATTTCCTCCAGGGCCTTCCTTAATCGCCCGGTCTGTCCGTAATATTATTTTGTTATTTAAATAATATCCGTTTATCGACGACCTTTGAGACAATATTGAATCCAATTTTGCTTCATTTTTATTTTTTAGATATACTTTTACTTTGGAGTTGCGGGATTCAGTTGGGAAGAAAACAGAGGCGGTCTTATCTATATGTTGATTTATGATTTTGTTAACGATTTTAAATTGTTCTTTGGTCTGGTAGTAAAAAGTAAATTGGTTATTAGTTTTTTTAGAGTAACTACCTGTTGAAATTACGGTGTATACTGCGATTGAGATGGCAATTGAAAATATACTAATAAGGATAATTATAAACATGTTTTTGGGTTTCAAATTATCACCTTTTTCTAAAAACATAGCTATATTATATAAATGATGGGGCTATTTGTAAAGGGTATTCTTAATGCACTTGCATCTTGTGAAGGTGCTTTTTTTATGTGATGAGAATCACATTCAACCATGAGATACATCGCAGTTTTTCACCGGGTTATGATTTACAATAAAAATGTACTCAGGAATGGAGGTGAGCAGGATGGAAATCACCAAGGATTTGATTATCGCCAAAGTGCTGGAAGCAAAGCAGGGAGCGGCCCAGGTCTTCATGAGACACGGCAGCCACTGCTTGACCTGCGGCAAAACCACTTATAAAACAGTTGCCGATATGGCCGAAAAACATGAAGTAAATCTCGAAGAATTGCTTGAGGAATTGAATGGGTTGCCTGATGCTTGAAATAGCTGATAGCTATCAGCTGTCAGCAAAAGATAAAAAGGAGGGCTTGAATAATGGGATTATTGGATTGGTTGGTTGGGGGTTCTAAGAACGAGGCAAACGGGCAAAGTAGTGGGTGCAGTAGTTGTCCCAGTGCGGGGGAGTGTGTTTCTGCCCATGGATCTATTAATGAGATGTATAAGGTGACTCAGCAAAAGGGGATTAGCACTGTTTTCGACCGTTACAAGGCTCAGCAGCCCCAGTGTCAGTTTGGGATGCAGGGGATTTGCTGCCAGTTGTGCAGTCATGGTCCTTGCCGGATTTCGCCTAAGGCGCCTATGGGTATCTGTGGTGCTACTGCTGATACCATCGTGGCACGGAACTTTTTGAGGTTGGAGCTCCATGGGGTGGCTGCTTATGCCCATCATCTGGAGGAAGTGGCCAAAACCATTAAGGCCACTGCGGAAGGCAAGACCCCTTACAAGATTCAGGATGAGGTGAAACTCCGGGAGATTGCCGGGGCCATCGGCCTGGATACAACCAAGGACACCAATGCTCTGGCTATTGACCTGGCCAATTCGGTGCTCAACGAACTGCGTAAGGGCACGGAGGAGCCTCTGGCCCTGGTGGAAACCTTTGCTCCTGCTACCCGGAAGGAAGTGTGGAAGAAGCTTGGGGTTATTCCTGGCGGTGTTCATTCCGAGATTCGTGACGGCCTGACTAAGTCTATGACCAATATCACTTCTGATCCTATTGATTTACTGCTTACTGCTGTCAGATTGGCTATTGCCACCGGATATATGGGCCTGGTAGGGACTATCACCTTACAGGATATACTCCTGGGAACTCCCGGAATCAGTGAGAGCGAAGCCGACTTAGGAGTTATTGACCCTGATACTGTAAATATCGTAGCCCATGGTCATGTTCCTTTGGTGGCTACTGCTGTTTTGGATGCCATCAAAGACCCCGAACTGCAGAAACTGGCCAAAGGCGCAGGGGCCAAGGGAATTAAGTTGTATGGCTCCATGTGTACAGGTGAGGAGTTGATGCAGCGGGGCAATACCAATGGCGGTTATGGCGGCCAATTGGGTAACTGGATTAACCAGGAGTTCATGATCGCTACCGGTGCGGTAGACCTGGTGATGATGGACATGAACTGCTCTATCCCTGGGATTAAAGCCGTGGCCGATAAGTTCCACACCAAGCTGGTTTCGGTAAGCCACATCCTGCGTATGGCCGGGGTGGAAAACATGGATTACACCCCGGAGAAGGTGGCCCAGCAGGCTAAAGAACTGGTGAAAAAGGCCATTGAAACTTATAAGCTTCGGGGCAAAGAAGTCCACATTCCCCAGAATAAATCCAAGGCCATTGCCGGGTTCTCGGTGGAGTCTATCCTAGGTGCCTTAGGGGGCAGTCTTGACCCTCTCCTTGATGCTGTCAAGGCCGGTTCTATCAAAGGTATCGTAGCCGTTGTGGGCTGTACCAATAACCGTAACGGCCACGACACCCGTGGTATCGAGTTAACTAAAGAATTGATTAAGCGGGATATCCTGGTCATCAACTCCGGTTGTATGTCCAGCGCCACCCAGTTTGCCGGTTTGATGAAGCCTGAAGCCGCCGAGTTGGCGGGAGACGGTCTTAAGGGAATTTGCAAGGCCCTGGGAATTCCTCCGGCCCTTAACTTTGGTTCCTGTGTTGATATCGGCCGCATTGGGGTGGCGGTGACCGCCATCGCCAACGCCCTGGGTGTCGACCCCAGTCAGCTTCCCGTGGCCGCTTCCGCTCCCGAATACCTGGAGCAGAAGGCCATCGCTGATGGTGTCTTCGCCGTAGCCTTCGGCCTCCTGACCCATATCGGACCTGTACCTCCTGTAACCGGTAGTGCTCTGGTAACCAAGGTACTCACCGAAGATATCGAAACCCTCACCGGTGGAAAAGTCCTTGTTGAAGAAGATCCAGTTAAAGCTGCAGAAGCTATCGAAGCCCATATCATAAAAAAACGGCAAGGTTTAGGTATCTAGGTGGTATAATAAGCCCAAGGAGATTTTCCTTGGGCTTTATCAATCCCTAACCCCTAAAACCTAACACCTAACCCCTGACCAAATTAGAATGGGAGGAAGAAAAAATGAATCTTTTCGACCAATTCAGTATCGACTACGATAAAATGATAAACTGGGAGAAACGTCTGGAACGGGAAGGGCCCTTCTTCCGTAAAATCTTTCAGGATACCGGGGCCAAGAGGGTACTGGATCTGGCCTGTGGGACGGGGCGTCATGCCGTGATGTTTGCTCAATGGGGCCTGGAAGTGACCGCTATGGACATCAGCGGCCCCATGGTGGAACAGACAAGGGCCGCCGCTGACCAAGCCGGGGTGAAAGTAGAGGCTCTCCAGGGAGGTTTTCTGGATTTCCGGCAAAAGGTACAAGGAAAATACGATGTGATCCTGATTTTAGGCAATTCCCTGCCCCACCTGCTCACCAGGGAGGAAATTGCCAAATGTCTTGCTGATGTGGCCGGGGCGCTGAATCCCGGCGGCAGATTAATTCTGCAGAACCGTAATTATGATAAAGTATTGGCCGAACAAGAGCGTTTTATGCCCCTTAACGCCTGGAGCGGCCCGGATGGGGAGGAGGTCTTGTTCTTACGTTTCATGGATTGGCAGGGTGAGTTGGTTAATTTCAACTTGGTGACTTTACATAAGCAAGATGGCAAATGGTCTTATCATGTGGGAACCAACCCTTTACGGCCCATTACTTCGGGGGAGATGAGAAGCTATTTGCAGAAAGCCGGTTTTCAAGGGGCAGTATGGTACGGAGATTATGGTTTTAACCCCTACAATTCCCAGGCCAGCGGTGATATCATCGTGGTGGCCGGCCCTGAACAGGAGTGATATACGTCACAGACTCTTTTTAAGCAATAAGCTAAACTGAAGCTGAAGGCATAATTCGTCAGGAGGGGATTTTTTGCAGCCAGGAAACTTGCGGTTGGTCATGACGGTGTTTTCAGCTTTTATCATTATATACTTCGGCTTATTTATCACCTCCGGCGAGGCCCGGGACAGAGAGTTCACCTCGGTGGTCAGAACCATGCCCCTTGAAGAAATCCTGAAATCCAAACAAACTTGCGAGGAATGCCATGCCCGGGTGACACCGGGGGTTTTCCAAGACCACCAAAGGGGGGTACATGCTAAAGAAAAAGTTACCTGTACTGATTGCCACGGTTCCAATCATGCCGGTTTTCCACCGGCCACGGCTAAACGGGCCTGTGAAAAGTGCCACCCTCAGGAAGTCGAAGAATTCATGAAGAGCAAGCATGCCCAGAGCTGGGCCAATTCCTGGGAAAATGCCCGGTACCAGATGCAGTCTCCCGACATGCGGGATCTTGGCTGTAACGGGTGTCATAACATCAGTTACGGCTGGCAGGATGCCCGGTGTGATTACTGCCACGGCAAGCATAAGTTTTCCGCCGCCGAGGCCCGGCAGCCGGCTGTTTGTGCGACTTGCCATATGGGGCCTGATCACCCCCAGATTGAGGCCTATGAGGATTCACCCCACGGGAAGGCTTTTGCCAGGGAGGGCAAAGGTTATGAAGATGGTGGCAAAGCCCCTACCTGTGTCACCTGCCACCAACCCAAGGGAACCCATGATGTCAGTACCAATATCAGTATCGGTGGGGTGTCCCTGGGAGCGGTGCTGGCCGGGGATAAAGATTTGCTGGACCAACAGGGTAAGCCTTACTTGAAAGCAGGGATAATGGAGCCGGAAAAGTTCCGGGCTAAACGGGCCCAGATGGAGGCAATTTGCCTCAACTGCCATCCTGCCGCTTTAGTTAAGGAGGATTTTGCCAGGGCGGACAGGCTGAAAAAAGAAACGGAACTCAAGGTAATCCAGGCCAAGAAGATTATAGAAGGCCTTAACCGGGATGGGCTGATTTTCCCCAATCCGGAACAAC
>JAJZSN010000042.1:0-3140 GCA_021849745.1 Bacillota bacterium
CTGGATAAGTTAGGTATCCCTATATTAACCCTTTTATTGATAGCATGATTATAAGTTGTATGCCGGTTCAGGTTTATTGTTTATTCAATTGGTTGTATTATGGAGCGTCATTTAATTAGGGCGCTCTATATATTTTTCACCTGTTAGTTTTTCTTACACTATATCTTTACAAGCTGTAAAGTAACATTACATTTTGCATAACCATTCGGTGACCAATTGAAACCAGTCACCGTCGTTTTTTTGTAATTTAGCATTCGAAGGTTTACTCGAAGAGATTGTAGCTTATAAAATAAAAGAGAATAAAACTTAAGATTTTGAACAAGAATTCTGTGTTGCTATATAAAAAGAAAGGCAAGGTGATAGTATGTCTCAAGTTGTACAACTGACAACTCAACTATATGAGGCATGGGTAAATATGGCCAATAACGGATTAATAAATTCTTCAATTATTAGGCCGGTTATTGCTGACTCTTGGAAAAGATCCCAATCGCTAGCGGTTAACCCAAAAGTCACAAGAATGATTCTTAAAGAAATTAAAGATTTTAGACTATCTCAAGAACAAAAGGTATTTCTTGAAATATCAATTCCCATAATGAGACACCTGTACCAATTGGTTGAAGGGTCCGGTTTTATTGTTGCGCTGGCTGATAGAGATGGTTATATTCTTGAAGCCATAGGAGATCAAGACGTGTTGGAAAGGGCTAATAAAAAGAATTCCTTGGTTAAAGGAGCAAATTGGAGTGAGGAGTCCATTGGTACAAATGCAATTGGTACTGCTTTTCGGATTGGTGCTTCTCTACAAGTATTTGCCGCCGAACACTATTGGGTAGGCGCACACGAATGGACCTGTTCCGGTGCCCCCATTCGAAACCCTTCAGGGAAGATTATCGGGGTTTTAAGCATGAGTGGTAACTTTGAAAAGGTCCACTCCCATACTTTAGGTATGGTAGATGCGGCTGCCAATTCCATTGAGAATATTTTGCGTATCAATGAAATAAATGAAAAACTTGCTGTTGCCAATGAATATAAAAATACTATTATTGAGACTATGGTCACTGGTATTTTTTCGGTAAATCGAGTTGGCGAAATAACTCAGATGAATAACAAGGCTAGACAGATGCTAGAACTTCCGGAAGCTGATTTCATTGGGTGTTCAGTTGCAGAAATACTAGGCACTAAACAAACCTTGGCGAAAAAGATATTCAGCTACTCTAATTGCACTGATGAAGAAATTCACCTTGAAACTAGAAAGGGCAAATTGCACTGTACAGTAACTTGCAAACCGATTAAGATTAATGGTGAGAATATAGGAGTGGTAGTAATTCTCAGTGAAATTAAAAATGTTAGGCAATTAGTTCGCAAGATGGTTGGTGCAGAAGCCAAATTTACTTTTGACGATTTGTTAGGAAAAAATCCAAGCTTACAACAAATAAAGGAGAATGCAAAAATAGCCGCTTCAAGTGTTTCTAATGTGTTGTTGCTAGGTGAAAGCGGGACGGGTAAGGAAGTATTTGCTCAGGCCATTCACAATGAAAGTAGCAGACGCCAAGGTCCATTTGTGGCAGTGAACTGTGCCGCATTGCCAAGGGAACTGGTTGGCAGTGAATTATTTGGATATACCGAGGGCGCTTTTACGGGAGCTAAGCGGGGGGGGAGTCCGGGGAAATTTGAGTTGGCCGATGGGGGTACTTTATTCCTTGATGAAATCGGTGAAATGCCCCTTGAAATGCAGGCATTCTTGTTGCGGGCTCTTCAGGAAAAACAAATCACCAGAATCGGTGGGCATACTGTAATTCCCGTAGACGTTCGGGTAATTGCTGCTACTAATAGAAATTTGTGGGATGAGATTAGTAAAGGTAACTTCCGGCAAGATTTGTTCTTTAGGTTGAATGTATTTACTATTAATCTACTTCCCTTACGGGAATTTAAAGATGATATCCCTGAATTAGTTAATTTTTTCATGCAGAAGTTTAATAAACGATTGGGCAAACAGGTAGAAAGTATAGACCCTTTGGTCATGGAGAGGCTATCTAACTACTCGTGGCCGGGTAATATCCGTGAACTTGAGAATCTTATGGAGCGAGCTATTAATTTATGCCAAGGTAAAGTTATTCAAGCGGTAAACTTCCCGGAATACATCACAGTTAACGGTGATACAGTAGAGTCTGGTTTGAGCACGATTAAAGAAAATGAACGGGAGTTAATAATTCGGTTCATTAACTTGTGTAATGGTAACTTATCTTCAGTGGCTAAAAAGCTGGGAATCTCTCGCCCGACCCTTTATAGCAAGTTAAAGAGTTATAAAATAGAACTAAGCAGGTATTAAGGGGGAGAAAAAGTTTGAGTCATAAAGGCTATGTGGATATCCATGATTGTAAAATAACATTACAAAAGTGTAAAGTTGTAAGATTTTATTACATTACACATATGTTAAGTGAATAAGCAATTATGCTATTTATGGTCATTTTATATTTGGCATGAAAATTGCTTAATTAGTAGATGAGTGGGTAGTTGGTTTAAAAGGTTAACACTGAACTGAAAATTTTGAGGGGGTATTAGAATGTCAAAACAAACAATAATTAGTGATTGCATGTTATGTGTCTGGGATTGCGGGATAAAAGCGCACATTGAAGATGGCCGTTTAGTAAAAGTTGAAGGTTTGCCGGAGCACCCGGTCACCAAGGGATATATTTGCCCACGGGGGGAAGCTCTGCCTGACTATGTTTACTCACCCAGTCGTCTGACAACACCACTCTTGAAAGAAAACGGACGCTTCAAAAAGGTTAGTTGGGATACTGCTTTAGAATTTTGCGTAGAAAAACTAACTAACATCAAGAAAAAGTACGGAGCTCAAGCCCTTTCTGTATTTTGCGGATCTGTTGGCGTGGAGAATATCGAAGTAGCAACCTTCGCCCGTCGGTTTAAAGGGGCTTATGGTACTCCTAATCTACTGTCAGTAGAAAATATATGTTATCGAACCAGAATACTTGGCCGCCAGCTTACCTTCGGCCGTTATCCGCTGGACGACCCCGGTGATGCAAAAACCATCATTCTGTGGGGGCATAATCCTGATGGCTCTAAGGGTATGTTGGCTGAACAAATCCGGGAAAAGTTAGCCAAGGAGAACCTGCAATTGATTG
>JAJZSN010000042.1:3150-24428 GCA_021849745.1 Bacillota bacterium
TCCGATCTAATTGATTGTTGTAAATCCCAAGCGGATACCGTTGTCCGAAAATGCGTATCATTTAACCATTCGCCCAGGCACGGATGCGGCGCTGGGACTGGCTATGCTGAATGTTATAATCAACGAAGACCTATATGATAAAGATTTTTGCGAAAATTATACTGTCGGTTTTCCGGAGTTAGTTGAGCACGTTCAAAAGTACACTCCTGAATGGGCTCAGGAAATTACCTGGATACCTGCGTCTGATATCAAAAATGTGGCCAGAATTTTTGCCCAAGCTACACCTAGTTGCATCATGCAGGGAATTAATACCCTTGATCAGCATCAGAACGGTTTGCAAAACTCCCGACTTTTATCAATTCTACAAGCGGTGGTTGGAGGATTTGCTGTTCCTGGTGGATGGGTGGAAGGACCCCGTATACCTCTGGCCAACTTGGCCCTGCCGGAACAGGAAGGCGAGGCGATAGGAGCCAGTGATTATCCCATCTTTAGCTCACTATGGGGCCGCAAGTCACCTTACGGGATAGCCACTGTCTTCCCACAGGCGGTTATGGAAGGAAAACCGTACCCCGTCAAGGGAGCTATTGTAACCGCAGCTAATCCCGTCGTTTCCTTCCCAGCCTCTCATCGTTTTAAAGAAGCTTTAGAAAATCTCGACTTTTTATGTGTCATTGATCCATTCCTTACTGAAACTGCCGAACTTGCGGATGTAGTTCTGCCGGCCAGCACTTTCTTAGAAAAAGGCGGTCTCTCCTACGTATACGGTATTGTTTTTGGTGAACCGTATGCCATGCTCCACCATAAGGTAATCGAACCGGTGGGCGAGAGCTGGCCCGACTGGAAAATCTGGTGTGAACTGGGACGCCGGATGGGCTATGAAGAATTATTCCCGTGGCAAACCGATGAAGAGATAACAGATGCCTTTCTACAACCCGGAGAATTAAAAGATAAGTTGAAGGCCAATCCGGGAGGCGCTTATTATGGAGAAAAGCAATATTATATCCACAAAAACAAGAAATTAGGAACCCCCAGTGGGAAAGTTGAACTCTATTCGCAAACTTTAAAGAACCATGGATATGATCCCATTCCGGTATATCTCGAGCCCGGTCAAAGTCCGATTAACACTCCGGAGCTATACAAGCAGTTCCCCCTTATTTTAATCAGCGGCGAGCGTTCGCAGCAGTATACCCATACCCAACAGCGGATGGTGCCGGCATTGCGTAACGTTACTCCGGAACCTCTGGCAGAGATGAACCCGGCTACAGCAATTAAGTACGGTTTGGTAGATGGCATGATGGTTAAAATTGCGACCAATAACGGTAGCATGCAAATGCGTCTGAGAACTAACGATAAGTTAGCGACCGGTGTGGTAAGCGTACCTCACGGTTGGGCCAACGCCAATGTAAACAATTTAGTTGATTTGGATGTCGTTGACCCCATTACAGCTTACCCTGACTTTAATCAATTGCTTTGTAGTGTGGTGCCGGCCTAAATATAAAACCTGTAACATTTTTAAAGGGGACTTTCATATGGGTAAAATCAATAAACTGTATGCAATTCAGATGAACGTCAAGGCTGCTGAGATACCCGGAAAAATGATAGAGAGAGGGGTTGAAAAATGAGGTACGCAGAAGCAGGATATAATTTAGAAATTGATTTATCCCGAGGAAATATTGAGAGAGTCGAAGCTGATCCTAATCTAACAAAACTTTACCTGGGGGGTCAGGGTGTTAACGCCAAGATCATATGGGATAGAGTCGGCCCGGAAGTTGACCCCTTTTCTCCCGATAATCTTCTCATCTTCGGCACCGGCCTTTTACATGGTACACCTGTTATCGGTGCCAATCGAACCGTTGTCAATACTATTTCTCCTCAGACAGGCTTATTTGCCCATTCAATGATGGGAGGATGGTTCGGGCCTGAAATGAAATTTGCCGGCTATGACAGGATAATCATTAATGGTAAGGCCTCCGACCTGGTTTATTTATGGATAAACAATGACAAAGTGGAAATCCGGGATGCCTCGCATCTCCGGGGGAAAGGGGCTACAGAAACTGCGGCCCTCATTAAAGAGGAGTTGAAGGAACCTAATGCTCAGGTGGCCGCTATCGGCCTGGCCGGAGAAAACAGGGTCTATACTGCCAGTATCGAGCACGGTTGGTCCAGCGCCGCCCGCGGGGTAGGCGTGATCATGGGAGACAAGAGGTTAAAGGCAATCGCTATTCGCGGAAATAAGGACATCAATATCGCTCAGCCAGCTGAACTTTGGGAGATAACCATGCGCATGAGAAAGGAAATGCATGACAGCGATGGTGTCGGGGATTGGATGGCGGTTGATGAAGATGATAGTTTCCATCATAACAATTTCGCCTGGGGTAACGCGCGGTCACGGTTAAAAGATTATTGGAGCGAAGAGCTTGAAGAGCGGTGGCGGAATTTAAAATATGATCACATGGACCGGCAAATAGGTTGCTATAACTGTCCGAAAAAATGCATTAATGTTATTTCTTATCCGGGCCGGAAGAGATTTGGCTATAAGTGCTACGGAAAAGACACCTATCATATGGGGGCCTTCAAAGAACTTGACTTTAGTTATGAAATACTGGGTGTTGCTCAGGAGTATGGATTTGACTCATACTCAACGCCACAAATTCTCGCCTTCGCTGTTGAACTTTACGAAGCTGGCATTTTAACTGAGAAGGATCTGCCGGATTTTCCTGCCGATTCAGGGGAGAGATTCTGGTATCTCCTTGAAAAAGTGGTTCGTCGAGAAGGGATTGGAGATGTTTTAGCTAATGGCGTTTATTGGGCGGCCCGCCAGATTGGCAACGGCGCAGAAGAATATGATCACAATACCACGAAAAAATTTGAGCAGGTACCTATCAAATTAGGCAAATTGAATCCCCCCTACTTCCTCATGATAGCCACTGGTGAAAAGATGAACATTACCCAAATTGAAGGGTCCTTCCCCCAAGACCCTCTTCCTACAAGAGAGGAGAGGGAAGCCTTTGTCAATAATTGGGTGGCAGTACCGAATGAGAAGTTTAAGCAATATTTCCTGAACTGGGAAAAACGAAGTGATGTAACTAATGAAATGTCTTGTGCCATCACTGATTGGAATGAGGCCATGCATTATATTGATGATGCCATTGGACTCTGTGCATTTGTATCTTCATTCAGAGGCCAGTTTGGCGGGGGTATCGCCTATCACATCAACAATATACCCCATATAATCTCCCTTGCCACCGGTATGGATCTTGACAAAGACGGACTGTGGGAAATTTTTCAAAGGAACCGGAATCTGGTTAGAGCCATTAATGTCAGGAGAGGCTTGAGGAGAGCTGATGAGAAACCGCCTGAGGATCATTGGGCCGTAAGAGACCATGAGTTTGAACAAAAACTCCTCGACGACTATTATGAATTTAAGGGCTGGACGATGGATGGAATTCCTACTAGTGAGACTTTGGATAAACTGGGTTTGAATTACGTAAGTGAAGACTTCCTACAAAGGGGAATCTTGACAGGTAAAGAAGGTACTCCCTCCGCAGAAAAAGACGTTGAACTAGAATCAGGGGGGTGCTAATTGTGAAGGGTGAGCAACAAAATAAAAAAGTTAAGACAATAAAAGTTGATCTTGATAAATGCAATGCATGCCGGGCATGTGAGATGGCCTGCTCCGCCTATCACGCTAGCCCGAAATACAGCAGCATTAATCCTGCCAGATCGCGTATTCGGGTGGTTATGGATTTATTAAATGATGAGTTTGTTCCGATACGTTCTTGTGATTATTCTAAAGCCGGCTGTGATGGCAGACGCACTTATGCTATTAACGGCAAGGAATATAGCGAGTGCAGCTTTTGCGGGACTATCTGCCCGACTAGGGATTTATTTAAAGAACCCGATTCCGGGTTACCTCTCAAGTGCGATATGTGTGAAGATGAAAAAGAGCCTCTGTGTGTTCAGGCGTGCCCAGGTGGGGCTCTGATTGTCGAAGAGATTGAGGAAGGAATAGAGCAAGTTAAGCCGGGCGAGATGGAAATAGGAATGAGATCATTAATCGATAAATATGGAATGCAGAAGGTCGCTGATACCTTAGCCCGGATGAAAAAGAAGAGCTAATACATTAATGTGAAAGAAGGGGTAAATAATCGTGGAGACTGTAGCACCCTTCAAAGAGGTTATAGAAGAAATAAAAGAAAACGGTGCAGAAGCCCTCAAATTCTGCTATCAATGCGGAAAGTGCGATACTGTTTGTCCTTGGAACAGGGTCAGAACTTTCAGTATGCGTAAGTTAATCCGAGAGGCTACCTTTGGTTTATCCGAGATCGAAACTGAAGATATCTGGCGCTGTACTACCTGCGGCAAGTGCCCTCAGAAATGCCCAAGGGACGTAAAGCAGATTCATAACATGGTAGGCCTGCGCCGGATGGCCACTGGATACGGTGTTTTCCCTGCCGCCGTCAAGCCCTACCGTGGCGTAAGTGCTGGCCTCACTGCTGATGGCAACCCCTTCGGCAAAGAACGTTCTACCAGGGCCGAATGGGCAGAGGGTCTAGCTGTAAAACCCTTCGCCGAAGGAATGGAAATATTATATTTCCCCGGTTGCTATCTTAGCTATGACCCAAGATTAAAGAAGGTAGCTGCTGCCACAGCCAATATCCTCAAAAAGGCAGGAGTAGATTTTGGGATATTAGGTACCAAGGAAAACTGCTGTGGAGAAAGCATTCGCAAAACAGGTAATGAGGCAGTATTCAAACGCCTAGCCAGGGAAAATATCAAAACTTTTATCGACAACGGGGTCAAGAGAATTCTTGTTTCTTCCCCTCACTGCTACCATACCTTTAAGAACGAGTATCCTGAATTTTCGGCGAGCTTTGAAACAGTTCATATTTCCCAGTATTTAGCTGAGCTGATTCATGACGGAAGACTTCAGATTACCAAGGAGTACGAGAAGAAAATTACGTATCATGATCCATGTTATCTGGGCCGACATAATGGCGTATTTGAAGAACCGCGAGAGGTCTTAAAAAAGATACCTGGTTTGGAACTAAAGGAGATGTTTGAATCACAGGAGGAAAGTCTTTGCTGCGGAATGGGAGGAGGCCGGGTTTGGGCTGAAACTCCAAAGTCTGAACGCTTCTCCAACCTCAGATTAGAACAGGCCATTGGGCTTGGGGCTGAGGTGCTGGTTACTTCCTGCCCGTATTGCATCACCAGTTTTGAAGATAGTAGATTAGTACTTAACTATGAGGACGTCATAGAGGTTAAAGACATCACTGAAATCCTCCAAGAAGTGATTTAGAAGATGAAGAAGCCAAAACATGTAAGGGCGTTTGGCTTTCTGCCTTGAAGATGACCGCCGCCTTTGCCCCGGATAGACGGGTAAATAAAAACAAATGAGGACTGAGACATATGGAAAAAGAACAAGAAAGATTTGGAGGACAGCTTGTTAAAAGTTCCGGAGACACTCATTTTGGGGATGTTATGGTTGTCGGTGGAGGAATCAGTGGTATTCAAGCCGCTCTTGATCTGGCTACTTCAGGTTTCAGGGTTTACCTGGTTGATAAAGCTCCGGCTATCGGCGGTCATATGGCCCAGTTGGATAAGACCTTTCCCACTAATGACTGCTCCATGTGCATAGAATCACCCAAGTTTATTGAATGTAAAAGACACCCCAATATAGAGGTCATGACCTATACGGAAGTTGACAGAGTCAAAGGGGAAGCGGGAGACTTTAAGGTAACCCTGCGCAAAAAGCCTACATATGTTGATGAGAGCAAATGCACGGGGTGTAGTGCCTGTGTAGAATACTGCCCGGTCAAATATCCCGACCAATTTAACCAAGAAATATCAGAGAATAAAGCTATTCATATATATTTTGACCAAGCCATTCCCCTTGTGGCATATGTTGATGAAAGCTGTCGCTATCTAAAAGAGAAGACTTGTACTATTTGCCAAGGTGTCTGTAAAAATGACGCCATAGATTTTGATCAAAGAGCGGAAGAAGTAGAAGTAAACGTAGGGACGATAATATTGTCTCCCGGCTATGAGCCCTTTGATCCAGAGCTGAGGACGGAATATCGCTATGGGGAGTTTAAGAACGTTGTTACCAGTATGGACTATGAACGGCTATTATCTTCCACCGGGCCATACCAAGGTGAAATCTTGCGTGCCTCAGACAAGAAGCATCCCCATAAAATAGCCTGGATTCAATGTGTCGGTTCCAGACAGGTTCTTCCGGGCGGTAATAGCTATTGCTCAGGGGTATGCTGTACCTATGCCCAAAAACAAGTGATTTTAACCAAAGATCATGACTCTGAGGCAGAGTGTACTATATTTCATAACGATATTCGTTCCTACGGCAAGGATTTCGAGAGATTCTACCAAAGAACGGAGAAACTTCCCGGAGTTCAATTTATCAGAAGCTATGTATCAATAGTAAAAGAGGATCCAGAAACCAAGAATGTCACCATACGTTATTCTACCGCCGATGATGGCGTGAAAGAAGAAGTATTTGACATGGTGGTATTATCCGTAGGTCTGAATCCTCCTGCTAATGTCAAGGGCTTGGCAGAAATATTCGGTATAGAACTAAATTCACATGATTTTTGTAATGTTAATCCTTTTAATCCAATGGCCACTACCAGGCCAGGGATCTTTGTAAGTGGAGCCTTCCAGGGTCCTACAGATATTCCTGAGTCGGTTTTTAGCGCCAGCGGTGCCGGTTCCCAAGCAGGTGAATTCCTCGACTATAGGCGTGGAAACCTGGCCCAAGAAAGGACCTACCCGTCGGAAAAGGATGTTGCAGCCGAGGAACCAAAGGTGGGGGTCATTGTCTGTCATTGCGGAGCTAATATTGGAAGAGTAGTGGATGTTCCTTCGGTGGTTAAGTATTGTTTAACCTTACCGAATGTTATCTATGCTCATGAACAGCTCTTTGCGTGTTCTACCAACTCGGCCCAAGAAATAACAGACATAGTGAAGGAAAAGGGTCTCAATCGAGTGGTTGTTGCCGCCTGTACACCCAGGACCCATGAGCCGTTATTCCGGGACACCCTTCGGGAGGCGGGAATTAATCAATATTACTATGAGATGGCCAATATCAGAGAACATTGCTCCTGGGTTCACTCCAAAGAAAAGGAAGAGGCCACCCAAAAGGCAAAAGAAATAATCCGTATGTCCGTAGCCCGGGTTCGTGGTTTGGAGCCCTTAAAGGAATTTGATCTGCCGGTTAATAAGACAGCTTTAGTAGTTGGTGGAGGCCTGGCAGGAATGACCAGTGCTCTCTCCATTGCTAACCAGGGCCACCAAGTCCACTTAGTGGAAAAGGCTTCGGAACTTGGGGGGATGGCGAGAAGAATTCATTCTACCTTAGAAGGGCTAGATATTCAGGGATTTTTGCATGATGTTATTGGCAAGGTTTACCGGCACCCCTTAATACGTATATATCATGATGCTACCATCATGGATGTTACCGGTTATGTGGGGAATTTTACATCCAAGGTGGAGTATCAAGGACGGGTCACCGAGATAAAACATGGTGCGGCCGTCATCGCTATTGGTTCACAAGTATCCCAACCCACAGAATACCTTTACGGCGAAGATGAACGGGTAATGACCCACCTGGAATTAGATGAAAAAATTGCCCAAGGAGACGAAGGAGTAACTAATTCCGAGAGCCTGGTGATGATTCAATGCGTGGGCTGCAGAAATGCAGACAGAAATTACTGCAGTCGCATCTGTTGTAGCGAGTCTATCAAGAACGCTATAAAACTAAAAGAGCTCAACCCCCAGATGGATATATACATTCTCTTTAGGGACATAAGGACTTATGGATTTAAAGAGAATTATTATCGGGAGGCGGCAAGCAAAGAAATAAGGTTTATCCGATATGTGGAAGATGATAAGCCTCAGGTGGAAGCTGTAAAGGAGGGTGGCAAGTCTGTTCTAAGGGTAACCGTAACAGATCCCATTTTAGGTAAAAAGCTTGAGATAGATGCCGATGCAATCGCTTTAGCTGCTGCTGTTATTCCTTCCTCAGACAGTCAGGAAATATCTCGTTTATTCAAGGTATCTTTAAGTCCCGATGGCTTCTTTCAGGAAGCCCATGTGAAATTAAGACCTGTTGATTTTACCGCAGAAGGAATTTTCTTGTGTGGTACTGCCCATTATCCAAAGTTTATTTCGGAAACCATTAGTCAGGCTTATGGGGCTGCAGGCCGGGTCTTAACTATTCTGGCCAATGAAACAGTGGTAGCCTCCGGTTCGGTTTGTGAGGTTAAGGAGGATGATTGCCTTTCTTGTGGAGCATGTATCGTAGCCTGTACCTATGGTGCTATAGAGTTTCGTGAGACACCCCGGGGCAGAAAGGCTGTAGTTAATCCTGTGCTCTGCAAAGGTGATGGTCTTTGTAATACAAAATGTCCGACAAGGGCTATTTCATTAAAACACTATACCTTTAAACAGGTGTTAAACCAAATTGATGCGGCTTTTCCGGAGGAAGAGATGCTTCAGCTTGATAAGGTCGTTGCAAATGTCTAGAATGTTAAAAATGAACAAAGCCGGGATTACTAACGCAAGGGGGGATAAGAGTGGGTACTGGAACGGAGGTTAAGCCAAGAATATTAGGTTTTGTATGTAACTGGTGAGCATACGGTGCTGCTGATTTGTCTGGAGTTTCCAGGCAACAATATGCTACCTATACTAAATTAATCCGTGTGATGTGCTCCGGCACAGTTGACCTAGCCTTTGTATTAAGGGCTTTTGCAAAAGGTTCGGACGGGGTGTTTATCGGTGGTTGTCACCTTAACGACTGCCATTATAATACTCATGGCAATTACCATGCCGTAAATATGGTATCTCTATGTAAGAAGCTTATGGAACACCTGGGGCTGAACCCTGAAAGATTAAGGCTTGAAAGTGTATCCGCCGGTGAAGGGATTCGTTTCGCCGAAATAATGAATGATTTTGGTAAACAGGTGAAAGAGTTAGGACCTCTCGGCCAAAGTGAAGGTATAGATAAAAATGTATTAAAGCTAAAACTCAAAGCAATTACTCAATTAACCCCCTATATCAGAGTGGTGCTAAATGAGAGGCTGAATGTGCGATTTAATTCAATAGAAGGGTATAACCAATTCTACTCCAGCGGGGAGTTTAGAAGATTGTTTCAAGAATTAATTGAAGATAAATTTGCAGTAAGCCAAATTATGTTACTCCTTAGGGAAAAACCCCTTTCTACCGGCGAAATATCCGAAATTCTTGGCCTGGCCCCGACAGAAATAGCAAGATACCTTAATGGTTCAGCGAATTATGGATTAGTTAGGTACGAGGAAAACCAGAAGTGCTTTGCCCTTGTGGACTAGGGGAGAGAAGGAGGTCAGGACAGCGGCTATGGATAAAGATAGAATTGATCAAATTATTGATAAATATGAGGGCAAAGCAAGTTCGCTAATTCAAGTTTTGATGGACATTCAGGAGGAGAATCATTGGCTTCCTAGAGAAGTATTAAAAAAGGTCAGCGAAAAATTAGGGGTTTCTTTTCGTCAGGTACTGCGAATAGCTACCATGTATAAGACATTTAGTTTGGTACCCCAAGAAAGTCATGAAACTCACCTTTGTGCTCACGGTAAGATGTCGCCAACCGATGCAATAAAGAAATATAAGATAGAGAAGCTTGTGGAACGTATAAATTCAGCTTCTGATCTGGAAGAACTCAGGGAAGGCATTTTGTCAAAAAGAGATTCCCAGAAGCCTTGTATTGCCATATGTAACGGAAACGGCTGTTCCCATCGTAACCACGGTATTATCAAGGCCTTTGAAGAAGAACTTAGGAAACATTCATTAGAAGCTAAGGTTGAGATCAGAGCAACCGGCTGCCACGGCTTTTGTGAAAAAGGACCCTTCGTCGTTATCTATCCTGAAGAAATCTGCTATGTGGAGGTAACGCCGGAGGATGTCCCGGAGATCATGTCCCAGACTCTAGTTGAGAAGAAAGTCATCGAGCGCCTGGTTTATACTGACCCAAATACCGGTGAAAAAATAGTGCGTCAATCTGAAATACCCTACTACAAGGATCAGACGCTTTTTCTTCTTGGCAATAACCCAAAGATTAATCCCAAGAGCATCCATGATTATCTGGCCTTTGGAGGTTATTCGGCTTTAGCCAAAGCGCTTTTTGAGATGACTCCTGAGCAGGTTCTTGAAGAAATCAAGAAAGCCAACTTGCGAGGCCGTGGTGGCGGCGGATTCCCAGCCGGTTCAAAGTGGGAGACTACCCGTAATGCCCCCGGTGAAGTAAAATATGTAATTGTCAACGGTCATGAAGGGGAGCCTGGGGCTTTTATGGATAGAGCCCTCTTAACTGGCAATCCCCACTCAGTACTGGAAGGTTTGATTATCGGCGCCTATGCTATCGGTTCCCAGCAGGGATTTATTTACACTCGGCATGATACTCCTGAACTATTAGAGAATATTCATCTTGCTCTTAGTCAGGCTGAGGAATACGGCCTTTTGGGTAAAAATATCCTTGGTTCAGGCTTCGACTTTAATGTTGAGGTGCATCTTGATATCGGGATTTTCGTTTCCGGCGAGTCCAGCGCTCTAATGCGGTCCATAGAAGGGAAGGCACCGGAGCCGAAACCCAAATATGTCCGTACATCAGTAAGTGGTATTTGGGATAAACCCAGTAACCTGAACAATGTGGAAACCTGGGCTAATGTGCCTCTCATTATTAATAAGGGTTCTGAATGGTATCGCAGTATCGGGACAGAAGGTAGTAAGGGAACAAAACTTCTCTCCTTATTTGGTAATGTCTGCAATACAGGTGTGGTGGAAGTTCCCTTTGGTACTCCGCTTAAAGAGATTGTCTTCGGCTTAGGTGGTGGAATTCCCAATGGCAAGAAACTGAAAGCGATTCACTTTGGCGGAGCTATGGGAGGTTCTTTGCCCGCAAGGCTTATCGATAGCCCATTGGATTTTGATGGGTTGGCAAAACTGCAAGCTCAAATCGGTGCAGGTGCTTTGATGGTGTTAGATGAAGATACCTGTATGGTTGAACTCAATAAATCCTTCCTTCAATTCCTTACTGAAGAATCATGTGGCAAATGTGTCCCCTGCCGAGAAGGCGTCAGACAGATGCTAAACATTCTGACAGATATTACTGAAGGAAGGGGAAAAGAGGGCGATATAGAGCTTTTGGAGGAGATAGCCGAGGTAGTAGGTGAAGCGGCCCTTTGTTCCTTAGGAAGGACTTCCGCTGATCCTTTACTAAGTATGTTAAAATACTTCAGAGATGAGTTAGAGGCCCATATCAAAGAAAAACGGTGTCCGGCTCTTTCCTGCAAGCACTTAAAGGGGGGAGTAAGGTAAATGAGCAACATCCTTGTTAAAATTGATGGCAGAGAACTAGAAGCACGGGAAGGCATGACCATTTTAGAGGCGGCAAAAGAGGTAGGGGTAGCTATCCCTACCCTATGTCACTACGAAAAATTAGAGGCTTATGGTGGTTGCCGCCTTTGTACAGTAGAAGCAGAAGTACGTGGACGGACAAAACTCGTTGCCGCCTGCCTTTACCCGGTGGAAAAGGATTTGGTGGTAATAACCAGGTCTGAGAAGGTAGATAAAATTCGCAAAATGATTTTGGAGTTGTTACTGGCCCATGCTCCAGTTGCCAGGGAATTGCAGGGTTTGGCTCAAGAGTATGGTGCAGATAAAGACCGTTTTCGAAAAGAGTCCTCCTTTTGCATTCATTGCGGGCTTTGTGTAAGATACTGTGCTGAGATCAAAAAGAAGGAAGCTATTGGATTTGTTGACAGAGGAACAACCCGGGAGATAAGCTTCATTCCGGAGATAGCTTCCCAAGAGTGCGTCAACTGCAAAGAATGTTTTCCCCTTTGTCCCACAGAGGCACTACAGGCGGCTTTTGTTTTGACCCAAGCGCTTTCCTTTCCCGCATCTTCTTTCGAGTCATCGGAATAGGCAGCAATTAATTAAAATTAAGGGACTCAAACCTTTTAGGCGGAGTCCCTTTTTCGTACGAAGGCGATGGAGGTATTTTACGAATAATAATTATCGAAATACCCCCAGTGGTATTTATTTAAACTGAATGGTTAAATTAGGCAACTGAGTGTTAGGCAACTATGATAATAAAGCTCATTATTTAATTTAAACGCTAAAATAACCAAATAACCATTTAATTACCCGTTCAATCGGTGAATTTGATTATTGACGAAAAAGGGTATGAATGGCCAGCCTATTTTCGAGTAAAATCAAATAAAGAAAAAGAATGGTCAATATATTTAGTTAAAGCCTTGGGACAAAGGAAGGTGAATCGCATAAGTATGCTAGAAAATAATTTTTTAGACGAATCCTGCCAAATGGAAGGATATATTCGATATCTCATAGAAAACAAAGGAATATCCCAATCAAGCGGAAGAACCTATGTAAACAATGTGCGTAGGTTCCACAATTTTGTTGGCAAGTCTTATGTAGATATTAAACCGTCCGATATCAAGAGGTATTTACTCTTTTTGCAAAACGAGGAACTCCTTAAAAAGACTACTCTGTATATACATTTCACGGCGATCAAAAAATTCTATGAGTATCTTTTGGATAGGGGAGAAATAGCCAAAAACCCCAGTGATGGAATTAGTATTAAATACCGGAACAAATATCGGTCGCCACAGAACCATAGAAAACTTTAAGTGGAAAGTTATTATTTATGGGGTTGATTTAGTATGTCTTGTGAAGATGGTGGTCCAAGTTTTATTTATATTAGGAGGGTGACGGGATGGTAGCGCTAAAAAAACCTGTTGTAGATTTTCATATTCATCCGGCTAATTATGAAATCTATAGCCCATCGGCCATTAAATGGATTTGTCAACAGCAGGGCATGGATGAGGATGAGTTACTTGATAATTATTCCAAGCCCCAAGCTATGGTTGAATATCTTAAGCAGAACGGGGTAGATTATGCTGTTATTATGGCTGAACTTAGCCCAGCCATTACGGGCAGCTGTTCCAATGAAAATGTAGCCAAGTTTTGTGAAGGCCGGGAATTCCTGTTCCCTTTTGCCAGTATTAATCCTTACCTCCACAATAGGCCAGGTGACGAACTTGAATACTGGGTAAAGGAACGGGGTTTTAAGGGAGTAAAACTTTATCCCACTTATCAATTTTTTTATCCCAATGATTCCATGCTGTATCCTTTTTATGCCAAGGCTGAAGAACTAGGCATCCCGGTTATGCTGCATACCGGCTCCTCGGTGTTTAAAGGGGCTAGGATAAAATACGGTGATCCCACCTTTTTAGATGATGTGGCAGTAGATTTTCCCAAACTCAATATTATCATGGCCCATAGCGGCAGAGGTTTCTGGTATGACCGGGCTTTTTTTCTGGCTCGTCTCCACGAAAATGTGTATATGGAATTAGCCGGTTTACCCCCAAGTCGCTTATTAACCTATTTTCCTGAATTAGAGCGTAACGCAGATAAGATTATTTTCGGGTCCGATTGGCCTGGATTAACAAGTATTGCTGAAAATATTGAAGCCATTCGAAGGTTACCCATCAGTGAGGAAGCTAAAGATAAAATTCTGGGCAAAAATGCTGCCCGGGTATTGAAAATAATTTAAAACAGCACAATTAATTGGCGAAACCCTTAGTGGCACTAAGGGTTTTTCTTATTTTATGGATAGCTTTAGAACAAATTGATATTCTATATTAGTTCCGGCGAACCGCTTATTTTTTCTGCTGAATGGTCGTTATCTCGACCGATGGTTCTAAAACGAGGGGTACATGGCTCGAAAAAACTACATCTAAAAATCTTGAACCATTTGCGTTAGTTGGATGACTACTGGCCAAGAGAATTTGCTAATTTAAGGTTTAGGTGATGAATAGTCTTTCATTATTGACTACAATCATATTAAGCACAGAGTTATAACAAAAAAGGAGGGTTTATGTTTCATGAAAAAAAGGATTTCTGGTCTGGTGCTTTTTGGGGTGGTATTGATTGGTTTACTGATCATTGCCGGTTGTGGTCAAAGTAATACTTCTACCGGTGGTGACAGTAAAACCTCAGAAGCGAAACCCATAGTAATTGGGGTGGCTACGGCGTTAGGATCTATTGAAGGTGCTGATTCCTTAAGGGCGGTAGAACTAGCCGTGGAAGAAGTTAATGCTGGTGGAGGAATTACCGTTAAAGGCGAAAAACGTCCTCTCAAGATTGTCTCTATTGACACTCGAGAACATGAACCAGGATTACCGGTGCACGATGCATTAGCGGCTTTAGAAAAGTTAATTACCCAAGAAAAGCCTGATGCAATGTTAGTTGGTTCCTTCCGGTCAGAAGTAATGCTTTCAGCCATGGACCTGATCGCAAAATACAAGGTGCCGAACATTGTTTCAATTGCCATGACACCTGAATTTGAGAAGAAACTTCAAACTAATTATGAGAACTACAAGTATAACTTCAGGATGGGTCTAACTTCAGCGAATTTAGTTCAATATCTATCAAAAACCATGGATTTTATTGGTAAAGAGCATGGTTTCAAGAAAGCTTACATTGTTAATCAAGAAGTGTTATGGGCGGAAGGCACTGCCAAAGGGGTTAAAAAATACTTAGAAGCCAATGGTTGGCAAGTTATCGGTAAAGATACTTATGCTACAGGTGCCTCGGATTTTTCAGCATCTCTTACTAAAGCTAAGAATGGCGGAGCCGAGGTAATCATTCCAATTTTCGATATGCCTCAGTCCGGTGTTTTGTTAAAACAAGCAAGATCCATGAAGGTTCCGGCTTTAATGGCTGGTTTTATCAGTCCGGCTGCCCCTGACAGTGCTTGGAAGACCTTTGATGGAGAAGTAGACGGTTTAGTTAACTTCGTATTTGAAATTGGGCCTCTACCTGTTAAAGCTGTAAATAAGTCGATGACTTTTAATGACAATTTTGGTAAGAAGTTTGGTGTAGATCAGCAGGCTAAGATGGGTGGACATGGTCCTGGACCTGCTTATGATTCAGTGTTTGTTTTGACTGATGCCATTAAGCGTGCTGATTCTCTAGAAGCCAATGCTGTTGTAGACGCCTTGAAAAAGACTGACATGGAAGGCGTAATTGGGAAAATCAAATTCAATGAAAACCACCAAGTGATTTATGATATTGATCCGAAAACGTCTGCTATCGGTTCTGCCTTCCAATGGGTTGACGGTAAAAGAATACCGGTCTTCCCTGAAGCGGCAGCAGAAGCCAAAATTAAACTTCCGGAATTTATGAATAAATAGTCTGAATGAAAATAAGGGGCGGCTTAATCAAAACTAGTACGCCCCTTTCATTCAAATAGGGGGCGAGTATATTGGAAGCAAGTGTTTTAATTTTCGGTCTAGTAAATAGTGCAACTTTAATGTTGGTAGCTTTAGGCTTTAGTTTAATCTTTGGTTTAAGCGGGGTGGCTAATCTCGCCCATGGAGGAATTTATTTATTTTCCGGTTACGTAACATGGATGTTGATGAACTACTTGGGAGTCCCTTTCTTATTGGCTGTACCGCTAACAATCATTATTGCGGGTGTTTTAGGAGCACTAATTTATTGGGTAGCATTAAAACGAGTTCGCGGCTTACACTTGTCAGAGGTAATCGCAACCTTTGCAGTAGGTGTGGCTATTTTGGAACTATTTCGTTGGATGGGCTTTGTTACCTATGAGTTTACTCTCCCGGTTTTCATTAAAGGTTCTGTGGATATAGCTGGAGTTAGTATAGATTACCAGCGATTGTTGATTATTGGGATTGGCTTGTTGTTAGCTTTTGCTCTTTGGGTGTTCTCCCGTTATACCAAGATGGGGTTAGCGCTTAGGGGAATGGCCCAAGATGAGTATACTGCCTTGTCAATCGGGATTGATTCTGATTGGGCGGCTGCCCTCAGTATGGCTTTGGGTTCTGCTATTGCGGCCATAGCCGCCATTTCAATCCTACCCCTTGGAATTATTTCCATTAATATGGGTTATGAAGTTCTAATTATGGCTTTGGCTGTGAGTGTTGTTGGGGGATTAGAAAGTATCACCGGACTTGTGGTAGCCTCTATCATCCTTGGCTTTGCTAAAACCATAACAGGTACCTACTTTGATCCCAAGTGGATGGAAGTAATCTATTTATTTGCCCTTGTCCTGGTCTTAGCAATAAAACCATCAGGTCTATTTGGTAAATTCAAGGAATTGGAGGAGCGGGTATGAGTGCAAAAGTTGGTTATCGGAAGGAAAGACTTGACCGTGGTATCAAGGCAAGAACCGATGATATCTTTGCCATAAGTACCTATCGGGAGATCTTGTACTTGATACTACCGAGGGTATTTGTAATAGCCGGCTTATTGATCTTCCCTCTCTTAGGGGATTTCACCGGTGTCTACTGGCAAAACGTCATAGTGATTACCTGTACTATAGCTTTACTGGCCTTAAGTTGGGACTTGCTTCATTCAGTAGGGTTAGTTTCCTTGGGGCAGGCAGTATTCTTTGGGGTAGGAGCCTATATCACCGGATTTCTGGCCCAGCAGTTTGGGTTACCACCCCTAGTGACTATTCCTTTGGCTACGGTGTTTGGAGCTCTGGTTTGTACCATGTTACTTTATCCTGTATTAAGGTTACGGGGCGTCTACTTTGGATTAATTACCTTTGCCCTCCCATTGTTATTTATGCGGATAATTGAGACCACTAAGGTCTTAGGTGGGACTGAAGGTATGAGTGGATTACCGGCATTACCTAGCATAGCCATAAGCCTTTATATAATCATTACTATTACCCTAGTCTGTGTGTTTGGTTTCCAAAGGCTCTTTGAAACAGATTACGGGTTAGTTCTAAAAGCTATTAAAGATAATGATCGTTCTGTAATCGCTGCAGGTTTTAATATCTCTTGGTTTAAGGCTCAAGCGGTATTTATAGCAGCCCTGCCGGCTACCTTTGCCGGGGCTTTTCTAACCCATCATTACCAGTTTGTTGGTATACCGGCCTTTGCTACCGATTATTCGATTTTACCCTTGGCCAGCGCTATTGTAGGCGGCCCAGGATCCTTTTTCGGCGCTATGTTGGGAGCTTTTTTACTAGTACCTCTTTCAGAGTTGCTCAGGGATTTAGGAACTTTAAGAATTGTTATCTACTCAGTGATTCTGTTAATTTTCGTAGTAGGCTTACCCGAGGGCTTATACCCTTACCTGCGGAGGAAGTACTTCCAGTTTGAACGGGTAGTATCTATGGAGCTAGAGGAGGGGGGCAAATGAGTAAAGAGACTATCTTAGAAGTTAGAAACCTATCAAAGAACTTTGGTGGGGTAAAGGCAGTAAGTGAGGTCAGTTTTCAACTGAAGAGGGGTGAGGCCCTAGGGGTGATGGGGCCAAATGGTTGTGGTAAAAGCACCCTCATTAATCTGATTACCGGATTCATTAAGCCCAGTAGTGGTCAAGTATTTTATCAAGGTAAGGATATTACGGGGATTGCTCCCCACAAGGCAGTTAACCTAGGGATTGCCCGGAGCTTTCAAATGGCAAAGCCTTTTTACAATATTCCGGTCTACAAAAACTTAATTATCCCCTTATTTTCACCGCGGGTGCGTAAATTAGTAGGTGGTAAATTTGGTGATCGGGATGAAGCAGCTATTCACTTGTTGGAAGACGTGGGGTTTGAACGGGATTCCAGTATTCCTTATAAGGCAGCAGGTTCTTTGCCCCATGGGTACGTCAAACGCTTGGAGTTAGCCCGTTGCTTATCCCTCGAACCCGATTTGATTATCTTAGATGAGCTGTTTTCGGGGATGAGTATGTCGGAGGTTGCCAGTATCTTACCATTTTTAGAAAGGCTTCGGGATGAGGGTAAAACCCTAATCATGGTTGAACACCGCCTTAAGGAGTTATTTAGGGTAGTTGATAAGGTTGTCGTCTTGAACTTTGGCAAGAAAATTGCTGAAGGTCTGCCTGAGGAAGTTGTGCAGAATGAAGAAGTTCGTAAGTCCTATTTGGGAAGTGAGGTGGATTCCAGTGCTTGAAGTAAAAAACATGACAGTCTTTTTTGAAAATGCATTGGCCCTAAATAATTTAAGTCTAGAAATTAAGGCTGGGGAATTTGTAGGTATTTTTGGTTCCAATAGTGCTGGAAAAACCACTTTAATGAATAACATTTCGGGACTGCTCTTGCATCGTAAATTTAGGGAAAAGGCCAAAGGCGGCGAGCGTATCACCATAGATGGGAAGCTGTATTTTGATGGTGAAGACATTAGTCCCACTATACCTCAAGATCGAGTGAAGAGGGGTATTGTATTATGCCGAGAGCGGCATCCGGTTTTTCGGGATAATACAGTCCATGAGAACCTGTTATTAGGCGGTTACTTGCGCAGCAAGAAAGAAGTAAATGAGTCCTTGGATTTTGTCTATGACCTCTTTCCGGCCCTAACAAGACTTAGAGACCGTAAGTCTGGTTTAATGAGTGGCGGCGAACAGGAAATGTTGGCTATTGGTACGGCACTGATGGCCAAACCAAAGCTCTTGCTGATGGATGAACCTTTGTTAGGGCTTAGTCCTCTGATGATGCAAGAAGTTGTGCAGGCAGTGAAAAAATTGAGTAAAACAGGACTGACTATTTTGCTTACAGAGCAGTATGCAAGACCCATTATGCCACTTATTGATCGAGGATATGTAATTGAGAATGGGACTATGATTGTATCAGGTACCGGAGATGAACTTATGGATAACCCCGAAGTTAAAGCTGCTTACTTTGGGATGTAATCACAGAATGAGAGGAGGAGTCAATCGTGACAGAGCATATGTTTAATTCTATTTATCAAGCATTTGATAGTTCCGCCAAGAAGCATTCTCAAAAAAATGCTCTCATCTATCTTGGGGAAAAGTTTACTTACAAGCGGTTGGAAACTTATATTGATCAACTGGCTAGAGCTTTGTATCAATTAGGGATGAGAAAGCAAGATAGAGCTATAATTTACTTGCCCCATTGCCCGGAATGGGTTATCACATGGTTGGCCTTACAAAAACTCGGGGTCGTTGTTATCCCAGTAACTCATTTTTACGGACCTAAGGACCTCCATTATATTGCTAATGACAGCGGTGCGGAAACTATTTTCTGTACTGATACTAACTTTGGCTATATTACTAAAGTCCTCGATGATACGCCATTAAAGAGAGTAATTGTAAATTCCATTATTGATTTCTTACCATGGTGGAAAAAAGTCATTGGTTTTATCTACGACAAGATTCCCTCAGGGAAATATAAATTAGGAGAAAATATATTTTCCTTACAGCAATTGTTAAAAACCAATGCTCCAACCTTTCCTAACATAGATATTGACCCAAAAGATATAGCCCAGACCCTTTATACTGGGGGGACCACCGGATTTCCTAAGGGTGTACCTATTCCCAATCGGTTGTTTTTGGAAAGTACTTATGAACAACGGAACTCACGGGAAGGTTTAATTCCCAGGGGTAAGGACGTGGTAATTCAGGGCGCACCTCTTTACCACATCCTAGGTCAGGCCGTAGGAATAGGGGCACTGTTTTCCGGCGATACCTTAGTGTTATTACCTAAGATGGGCTTGGATGCTATATTTCAACACATTGCTATCTATAAGGCCACCTCGTTTTTCGGTACCCCGACTTTATACCGGATGATTCTTGAACATGAACGGTTGAATAAGTATGATTTAAGCTCTCTGATATACAATTTTTCAGGGGGGGATGTGCTGCCTAAGGAAGTGGCTAAACGCTGGCTGAAAAAGTTTGGCAAGCCCATTTATGAGGGTTATGGCGCTACAGAAACCTGTGGTGGGGTGGCCCTAATTCCTGCCGGTGAGCCTTATCCTGAGGGTAGTGTTGGGAAGATTCTTAGCTTTCAAAAGATTAAAATTGTTGACGGTGAAACCCTTGAGGAGGTTCCAGCGGGGGAAGCTGGGGAATTGCTGGTATCTTCCGATTATATGGTATCAGGGTACTGGAACAAACCGGAAGAGACTGCTGGACATTTTATCGAGCTTGATGGAAGGTTATGGTATCGGACCGGAGATATCGTGAGATTACAAGATGGTTGCTGGCTCTTCTTCTTGGATCGCTCCGTGGACGTAATTAAACATAAGGGTTATCGGGTAGCGGCATCTAAAATTGATGCTGTCCTTCAGGAACACCCTGCTGTTGTTGCCTCCTGTACCGTAGGTGTTCCGGACGAAATGGTTGGCGAAAGAATCAAAGCCTTTGTGGTAGTGCGGCAGGATATTAAGGGGATTAGTTCTGCCGAATTGATTAAATGGTGTAAGGATAAGCTGGCTACTTATGAGGTTCCTCAATATATCGAATTCCGGGATATGTTACCAAAGTCCAAAGTCGGTAAGCTTTTAAGGCGTGAGTTGCGGTCTGAAGAACGCAGGAAAAATGAAGCATCTTAAGGTTAACCCCTGAAAGGTATCCAATTATGGGTGAAACCTTCAGTGAGTTAATATGTAATAAAAATTTAAGAATAAGGAGGGCAGAAGGTGCGGAATGTTTGTGTGCTTGCTTTCACAGCAAAAAGGCGGGAACAAACATTCGCGAGATTATTAACCCTGCAAAATTATTATATTTTTTAACCGAGGAGGTTTGTTATGTATTCGAAAGCTTTTATTCCTTATGGTGGTTACTACAGTTCCCCTTTTGTCCGTTGGATGGGGAGCTTGCAAAACGAGAATTCGATTGAGCTGGGAGCGGCAACTGCTAAGAGATGGTTAGCATCAAAGAACTACGAAGCAACAATGTTTGATTACCTGTTCTTGGGAAAAACAGTTAGTCAAAAGCATACATTTTACACAGCTCCTTGGGCAGCTGCTCTTATAGGGGCAGACAGAACCACCGGGCTTCACGTTACCCAGGCCTGTTCTACCTCCACAACCTGTGTCAGTTTAGCTGCCGCCGGTTTGGAAACGGGCAATTTTAACAACTCGTTCTGCCTGATGACAGACCGCATGTCCAATGGTCCTCATTCCATTTGGCCTAACCCTAATGGTCCCGGAGGAGAAGTTATTTCCGAAAACTGGGTCATGGAAAACTTTGCCAAGGATCCTTATGGTAAGGTGGCCATGATTCAGACGGCTGAAAATGTAGTTAAAAAGGCAGGCAATATTACGAAGGAAGAGTGTGACGACGTAGCCTTCAGGAGATATGAACAATACTTAGATGCTTTAGCCAATGACCGTGAGTTTCAAAAGCGTTACATGTTCTCGGTGGAATACAAAAAGAGTAAAAAAGAGGTAGGGATAGTTGAATCGGACGAAGGAGTA
>JAJZSN010000140.1 GCA_021849745.1 Bacillota bacterium
ATCTAAACTGTAATGATTTTCTGGATGTATTAGCATCCAAGGCTGCAATCCCCGGTGGCGGTGGAGCCGCGGCCCTAGGTGGTGCCATTGGTATGGCCCTCTCCAACATGGTTGGAAACTTAACCGTGGGCAAGAAAAAGTATGCCGATGTAGAAGACGAAGTGAAAGAATTGATTGTTAAGGGTGATAAGGTAATCGCCGAGTTGAAGGCCCTGGTTGACAAGGACGCAGAGGTTTTCGAACCCCTTTCCCAGGCCTATGGTCTGCCTAAAGAAACTCCAGAGCAGATTAAGTACAAGGAAGAAACCATGGAGAAGTGCTCCATCGCAGCTTGCGAAGTACCCATGGAAATTATGCGCAAATCCTATGACGGTATCAAACTCCACGAGCGCATGGGTCAAATCGGTACTCTCATCGCCATCTCTGATGTAGGCTGCGGGGTTGTATTCCTTAAGTCTGCTCTCATCAGTGGGATGCTGAATGTTGTAATCAACCTTAACTCCATTAAGGATCAAGAATATGTTAATAAAACTCGTGAAGAAATGGATCGTCTATTAGCTGACGGTTCCAAAATAGCCGATGAAACTCTACAAGTTGTGCTCGGCAAGATTAGTAAATAAGGAGGTTCCAACTAATGGCAGAAAGACTGGCAGGCAAAGCAGTTGCCGATGCGATGAAAGACGAACTGGCCAATAAGGTCCAGGAATTGAAGGCTAAGGGCATTGCCCCTAAGCTGGGAATTATCCGGGTAGGTGCCCGTCCTGATGATTTATTTTACGAAGGTGGAGCTAAGAAAACTTGCGAAGTCATCGGTATGGAATATGAAGTTTTCGAATATCCTGCTGACGTAGACCAAGCCACCTTCGAAAAAGCCGTTACCGATGTAGGCGCCAACAAAAGTGTTAATGGAATTCTAATGTTTGCTCCCCTGCCTAAGCATCTCGACGAAGCCAAAATTCGTTCCTTAATCCCTGTAGAGAAAGACGTTGACTGTATGACCCTGGGCAGTGCCGCTAAGGTCTTCGCTGATGACCTCACTGGTTTCCCTCCCTGTACTCCTACCGCTTGCATGGACATCCTGAAATTCTACAATGTTCCGCTTAAAGGTAAAAAAGCCGTAGTTCTTGGCCGTTCCTTAGTAGTAGGAAAGCCTTTAGCCATGTTGTTGCTTCGGGAACATGCCACAGTAACCATTTGTCACTCCAGAACCGAGAACCTGCCTGCCGTTTGTGCTGATGCCGATGTACTTATCGCCGCCGTAGGACGGGCTAAAATGGTTAAAGCTGATTTCGTTAAACCCGGTCAGGTAGTCATCGACGTTGGTATCAACGAAGACCCCGACAACCCCGGCAAATACGTAGGAGATGTTGACTATGCAGCTACCGAGCCCATCGTCGACAAAATCACCCCCGTACCCGGCGGAGTTGGATCAGTTACCACCGTGGTGCTGTGCAAACAAACCATTCAAGCTTGCGAAATGCAAAACGGTTTGGCTTAATTGCCTTTGAATCAGGTGCAATAAGTATGATATAATTAAAAGAGTCCACTAAAGTGGACTCTTTTTGATACCTGATATACACATATTGAAAATAATAACAGATAAACATAATACCGATGCTAGCGAAAGTCTAAGCGAGTACTGGTCAAGTTCAACATCCACCCCAACAAGCAATCATCCACCCCCACCCCAACAACTTAGGTGGTTGACTGAATCCCCGAAGAATTACCAGCACAGCTTTGGCGCAGCCAAAGCCTCTTTTCAGCAGTATAAGCAAAGGGTTGTGGACCATTGATAAGCAGCGACTTCACGGAGGGCCCATAGTGCTGCTTAGCGAAGGGCCGAACAAAAAGAGTCCGGCTGGCGCCCTCAACACTACATGCATAGCAGAACGGACCTTTTTGTCGGAACTGAGCTTAGCAGCACTGGGCCCGGAGTGTGGGAGCGCGTTCAATGGTCCACAACCCGACCCCCACGATGACCCCAAAGAAACGACTCTCTCCCAAAGGTGGTACTATGCAAATTCTTTCAGTCAAACAACTAACCCTCCACATCAAAAAACTTCTGGAATCAGACTGGCGCTTACATAACGTCTGGGTCAAAGGAGAAATTTCCAACTTCAAAGACCATTCTTCCGGTCACCTTTACCTGACCCTTAAGGACGAGGCCAGTGCCATTAAAGGGGTAATGTTCCGTTCTAAAGCGAGCAGTCTGGCTTTTCGCCCGGAAAACGGGATGAGGGTATTGGCTAGGGGTTATGTTGGCCTTTACGAACGGGACGGTCAGTACCAGTTATATATTGAAGAAATGCAGCCTGATGGTATTGGGGCTTTACATATCGCCTTTGAACAATTGAAAAAAGGGCTGGAGGCTGAAGGTTTATTTGAGCAGCAGCATAAACAGCCATTACCCATGTTACCCCGGAGGATAGGGATAGTAACATCGCCCACGGGGGCCGCCGTCCGGGACATCCTGCAGATAATTCGTCGCCGTTTTCCAGGGCTTCATTTAATCCTGGCACCGGTGCTGGTTCAGGGGGAAAAGGCCCCGGAGGAGATAGCCAGGGCCATCCGGGAGCTGAATGACCGGGATTTGGTGGACGTAATCATCGTGGGCCGGGGCGGGGGTTCTCTGGAGGAACTTTGGGCTTTTAATACCGAGGTGGTGGCCCGTAGTATTTTTACTTCCCGGATTCCCGTGGTTTCTGCCGTAGGTCATGAGACAGATTATACCATTGCCGATTTTGTCGCTGATTTGCGGGCGCCGACCCCTTCGGCGGCGGCCGAATTAGTGGTGCCCGATAGGTTGGAATTGTTGCGCTATTTGGGAAGCCTGGAGCAACGGCTGGAATTGGCCGTAAAAGGGCGGTTAGGGCGACTGGAACAGCGGGTGGCCTTCTATGCCAATCATCCCTTGTTTAACCGGCCCAAGGACCGTATCTACCAGCTTCAGCAGCAGGTGGACAACCTAATGAGGTATTTACAATACCAGGTTCAGCAGAACACAGAGAAGAAAGGCAGGGGATTTTCCGTGCTGCTGAGCAGGTTGGAAGCATTAAGTCCGTTACAGACCCTGCAAAGAGGGTATGCTATTGCCTGCAGTCAGGATGGTCGGGTAATTACCGGGACGCAACAGGTCAGTCTCGGTGAGGATATAGAGGTAATCGTCAGTGACGGCCGGCTGAAGTGTGGTATCAAGGAAATTTCTATAGGAGGTGGCGATGATGGGTAAAAAAGAGTCCCAGCTTTCTTTTGAAGAGGCTTTGGCCCAGTTGGAGGCCATGGTTAAGGCCCTGGAAGCGGGCAGCCTGACCCTTGACCAATCTTTGGAATACTATCAAAAAGGTATTGAGTTAAGCCGCATCTGTAATGCCAAGTTACGGGAAGCTGAAGAAAAAATCGAAATGTTGACCGTGGGGAAAGACGGGAAGTCGGATTTGCAATCTGCCTTCGACAATGGGACAAAATTAGTGAGCGGGGATTAGAAAATGGATTTCCATACAGAACTTAATAAAAAAATAAAATTAGTTGACGATGCTCTTGAACAATTACTGCCTACCGCAGAAACTAATCCTGTCACCATCCATCAAGCCATGCGGTATAGTATTTTCGCCGGGGGTAAAAGATTGCGACCGATACTGGTAATAGCGGCAGCAGAAGCTGTCGGTCTAGAGGGGCAAAAGGTTTTGCCAGTGGCCTGTGCCCTGGAATTGATTCATACCTATTCATTGATTCATGATGATCTACCCGCTATGGACAATGATGATTATCGCCGGGGTAAACTCACAAATCATAAAGTTTATGGTGAAGGGATGGCTATCCTGGCCGGTGATGGTTTGCTAACCTTGGCATTTCAATTGATGGCTCAAAAGGATGGAAACGGTTATAATAATGAAAAGGCCCTTTTACAGGTCATTTCTGAAGTGGCGTTAGCTGCCGGAACTATGGGCATGATTGGTGGCCAAGTGGCGGATATTGAAGCTGAAAATACAGTCATCGACGGTGAAGCCTTACGTAGCATCCATGCCCGGAAGACAGGAGCTTTATATAGGGCCTCCTTACGCTCCGGCGCTATCTTAGCCGGGGCTACCCAAAAGCAATTAGAGGCTCTAACCAAATATGCCGAGGCTTTGGGTTTGGCCTTTCAAATCACCGATGACATATTGGATATAGAAGGCGATGAAAGCAAGCTAGGCAAAAAAGTGGGCAGCGACATCAAAAATAACAAAGCCACTTATCCAGCTTTATACGGCCTAGAAAACTCCAAAAAAATGGCGGCCCAAGCCCTAGAAGAAGCTTTCGAAGCCTTAGCCTCTTTTGGCTCCGAGGCCGACTTATTGAGGGAGATTGCAAAATACATTATTAAACGGGAAAATTAAATATTTGTTGATTGAAAATAATGAAAAACAAATCTCTACGGACATAAATGGCGTAATAATAGGTATCAACCAAATGACTTGGATTATTAATTGCTTTTTGGCTAAATGTTGGTGTATTTCTCAATAATTCACCCTTTCTTTATGATATATTATGTGATATACTTTTAAATCAATTCATAGTTTAATCATAGTTTAAGTCTTTCAGTTTAATCAGTAATAATCATCAGCAAAATCTTTAGCTGACGACTGACGACTGACAGCTGATAGCTGACCAAAAGTCATTCTTATAAGCTCGGTGGTGCAGTATCCTAGTCGGTATTCCCATCTTTGAAGGCGGGCCTAAAAATCCGTCAAAGGGCACATCGATGAAGTTCCTGGTGCTGGCTTGCGACGCCCAGTCGGGGGTTGGTGCTGGGAGTTAAGGTGGTAGGGCGATCTTCA
>JAJZSN010000043.1:0-17664 GCA_021849745.1 Bacillota bacterium
ATTATTCCCTGCCAGGCTTTGGAGTGATTAATCATTGCTAGCATCTCCTTTCTCTCCCCTGTAATTTATTCAGGAGAGAAGAAAGAGGTGACAGCGTATGCCTTATGATTGATCAGGCTGGTTTTCCGCCGAACCGGTCTGGGCCTGGGTTTTCATCTCCTGGGGGCTAAGGAGGAAAAGAGCCAAGAGGGCCGAAAGGGCTGCCAAACCGGCGTTGCCCCAAAACATGACGTTTTTACCTTGATCCAGCAGCAGCCCGAAGATGGGCGGCCCCAGGGCCACCCCCATGAAACGAACCCCGCCGTAAAGGGCGGTCACAGCGCCCCTTTCTTTTAAGGATACGGTGCTGGTGATGGTGGTATTAAGACAGGGTAGAATCAGACCGCTGCCGATGCCCATGAGGATGATGGCGCCAAAATACCCGTAAACATTATTATCGAAAAAGGGCAGGACAGTAAGGCCCCCGGCCACCAGAACCAGGCCGGTTACCACCAGGGCCTTCATCAGTTTGGTTTTCTTTTTGATTAGTAAACCGGTGATAAAGGAAGTTGTGGCCATAGCCAATACTGGGATGGCCAGGAGCAGCCCTTTATAAACCCCATCTGCTTTGTATCTGGTCTCCAGGAAATCAGAAAGGTAAAAAAGGATACCGAAAAGGATAAACAGGGTGGCTGAACCTATCCAAAAGGAGGTTAAAAGGAGTTTACCCTTTTGCTGGAAAATGCTTTTTAAGCTTTCCAGGTACTGGTTGATGCTTTGTTTGTTGCCCTGTCCGGCAGATTCCCGGACAAGAAACGCCATCCCCAGAGCCACCGGAATGACCAGGGCGGGAAAGACGAAAAAGGTGGCGTACCAGACGATAAGACCTACCAAGGAGCCGAGGATAGGGCTGATTACTTTGCCCATACCGTTGGAGGCCTCGATGAGGCCTAGGGCTTTACTGCGGGACTTGTCGGTAAAGAGATCCCCGGCCAGGGCCATGGCGATGGGGGCGGTACCGGCGGCCCCGATTCCCTGGAGCACTCGTCCGGCCAACAAGATATAATAGGCTTGTTTGGACAGGAACAAGGCTGCTAAACCGGCTACGACACCCCCTAAGCCGTAAATGATAAGAGCAGGAATGATCACTTTTTTTCTGCCCAGCCTGTCCGCCAGGAAACCGGCAATGGGAATGGTTAACCCCGCCGGGATGGAGAAGAGGGTGATGACCAGACTGGTCTGGAACTGGGTAAGGTCAAGGGCCGCTTTCATCTTTGGCAGCACGGGGATAAGCATGGAATTGCCCAGTACCATGATTAAAGGAACGCCCGATAAGGCGGCTAAGGTCCAGCCGCTGGATGATTTTTGCATTAGTACTCTTCCTTTCACCGATGTTTGCCTGCAGTCTATTTTGCCCCTGTCAGGCATAAGTAATTAATATTTAGTTTAATTTTGAGGAGGAAAAATATGTTTCTGGTGAAAGATAAGATTGTGGTGGCCATGGCTTTGATGCGGGTTTTATCGGGATTTATTGAATTAACGGCGGCTATGTTAATGTTAAAGTTCGACCGGATTGAGACGGCGGTGAAGATTAATGCGGCCTTGGCCCTGGTGGGGCCGGTGGTGATGATTATCGTTACCACTATTGGCTTGGTGGGTTTGGCGGGGAAGGTTTCTCCCGTAAGGGTGGCCATGATTCTAACGGGGGTTACACTTATTTTTGCAGGGATGAGAAAGGTCTAATTGAAAATAGTAAAAAGAGACCATTATCAATAACGTAACAGCGGGTGCATAAATTATATAGTTAACCAATAAAGAGGCCAGTATATTAATACCGGCCTCCTTTCGTTATGTTCACTAAAGTCTAGTGATTTTTCTTATGTTTCTCCTTGTCAAGCAAAGTCTTCAGGAGTTCCCGGTGGTACATCTCATCCTTCTGGATGTCGGCAATGATGTAAAATACATCGGGCCAGGGGGCTTTTTGCATAATCATGCCGTAATGTTGATAGGCTTTTTCCTCATCTTTGATGGCATCTTCCACGCCCTCCTGGAAGGTTTTAATGGATGGCAGCATGCTGGTGGCCACCATAGGGGGCTGGTTGGATAACCGCATAATCAGGCTGCTTAGCCTAATAGCATGGCTCTGTTCATCCCGCCGGATACCCAAGATAACCCTGCGGGCATCATTATTGGGAGCCATCTCGGCCAGGCGGGAATAAAAAGCAATAGCCTCACGCTCATCTTCCAGGGCTGAATATAAGTCGGCAAGTAAGTTCTTGTGGTCCATACCTTTCCTCCTCCACGTTTTATTTCGGTAAAAGTCTTCTGCGGTATATTTTACGTGGTAATTAGGGGAAAGGTTACAATTTCCCGGTTAAACCGTCAGGGATTAAAAGCCCAGGGCCCGGAAGTCATTATCGCTCACCTGTCCGGTAAGTTCAAGCTTATAAGTTTTTTGCATTTCTTTCACGGCCTTTTCGGTGCCGTAACCAAAACGGCCGTCAATGTCCCCGTTATAGAAGCCTAAGAATTTGAGCCTGTGCTGGATTTCCATGACATTGGCCCCCTTATGGCCCTGATGGACGATACTTTTGGCCACGCTTAACCGGCCGAAGGGATTGCCGACTACGATGACGGGGGTTCCGTCTTTGACCCAGGGGTAAATTTCTTGGACATCCCGGTCAAACATGCGGAAACAGCCATGGCTGGCCCGGCTCCCGATGGAATGGGGTTTGTTGGTGCCGTGGATGCCGTACATTCCCCAGGTGACACTGAGGAGCATGAACCTGCTGCCAAATCCATCCCCCCAATTACCGGCTTTTCGGGCAATGCGCCAGCTTCCCACCGGGGAGGGGGTTTCGTCTTTGCCTACGGCTGCTTTATATTGTTTGTAAGGTTCATTGTCAGCCATGATGGTAAGGGTACGCCGGGGTACATCAATCAGGATGGCAATCTCACCTTTGGGCGGAGGGGTTTTGGGGGCGCTGTTAGCCGTGTTAAAGGGAAAGATTAGGGACAAGATTATTACTACCTTGGTGATTAACGTAATTAATTGAACTTTCATCATAACACCTCATGACGGTTATTAGGTCTTATCATAGAAAATATTTTGCACCGAATTAAGTCATAACATACCGATAGAGGTCGATGGAAACCTATAAAATAGGATGAAAAATTCCCCATAATTTTTGATGATTTTGTGAACTATATGTTTAAATTATTGATGAATAGAACAAATTGAGATATTATATTACTACATAATGTAGTAATAAAGGGGAATGCCTATGGATAATTTGCGAGTATTAATAGTAGAAGATGATGAGCGAATCCGGGATCTATTGCGGATGTACCTTGAGAATGAGAGTTTTGCCGTGGATGAAGTAACCGGGGGATTAGAGGCCTTGGCTCAACAGGATAAACAGGTCTATGATTTAATCATCCTGGATATCATGATTCCCGGGTTGGATGGATGGAAGGTTTGTAGGAAAATCAGGGAGACCTCCGATGTGCCCATAATTATGGTTACGGCCCGGGGGGAAGAACCGGAGAGGATTTTGGGTTTGGAACTGGGGGCAGATGACTACCTGGTAAAGCCTTTTAGTCCTAAAGAATTGTTGGCCCGGATTAAGGCGGTATTCAGGCGGTTGGAGGGGGTCAAACGGACCAGGGAGCAAGGCCTCCAGCTTGGTTTCCTTAAGGTTCAACACCAGGCCCGCCAGGTGTTTGTCCGGGAACAACCGTTAAATCTTACTCCCAAGGAGTATGATCTTTTGTATTTTCTAATTACCAACGAGGGCCGCGTCATTTCCAGGGAAGAGCTGTTGGAAAAGGTTTGGGGCTATCAATATTATGATGTTAGGACAATCGATACTCACGTCAAGCAACTCCGGGAAAAGATCAGCAAGGCCCATCAGGTGCCTGACTATATTAAAACCGTTTGGGGCGTTGGTTACAAGTTCGAGGTGAGTCTCTAATGTTTCGCAGCATCGTGGTTAAATTCTGGTTGGCCATCATCTTGCTGGTGATTTTAATCCTGGTGGCCATGGGGTGGGTCATGTCCAGACAATTTGAAGCCCTATATTTCCAACAGCAATGGAATGAAATGAGCAGCCACGGTCGGGAACTGGCCAAAATCCTATCCAAAAACCATGACCGGGGGCTAATCCAGAGGGAAATCAACTTTTGGGGCCAGATTTCCCGGTTTAAGATTGCGGTGGTGGATACCAAAGGGGTGGTGGTAAATTCCTCTGATATGGAACATGCACCGCCGGGTTCTGTGATGGATCCCCCGGAACTGGCCCAGGCTTTAGCCGGGGAAGAGGTGATTTTCAAAAGGTATCACCAGCGTTTTGAACAAGATATGTTATCAGTACTTCTTCCTATTCGCCAGGAAGGAAAAGTGACGGGAGCGGTGATGCTCCATTCACCTCTGGTACATATTTATGATTTTTTTGACCGGATTCAGAAAACTATTTTTATAGTCATTATCACCGCTGTGTTTCTTTCTACGGCTTTGGGTTTAATTTTGGCCAGGGTACTGACCGTACCTTTGCTTAAGATGAACATGGTGGCCAAAGAGATGGCAGAAGGGAATTTCCACCATAAGGTTGAGGTGAAAAGCAATGACGAGGTCGGCCGCCTGGGTAATACTTTAAACCTATTATCTACCCGGCTTAACGCCACTTTGCAGGATCTGGAGGGAAAGAATGAGGAATTAAGCAGGGTTTTAAACTTACAAAAGGATTTTATAGCTAATGTTTCCCATGAACTGCGTTCTCCCTTATTTCTGATTCGGGGTTATACTGAGGCCGTGCTGGACGGCCTGGCGGCGAGAGGGGAAATTAGGGAAAAATCTCTGCATATCGTAATGGACGAAACCTTACGGCTGAGCAGGCTGGTAGAAGATTTGTTAACCCTAACCAGACTGGAAAAGGATGGTTTGGCAGATATTCTGAAGGAAATTCCCCTGGACTCGGTATTAGAGAAAGTGTATCAAAAGTTTCAACATCTGGCTGAGCAGCAGGAGGTATCACTAGTCCTGGAGGCGAGGAGGCAATTGCCCCTGGTCGTAGGGGATGAGGATCGGTTGGCACAGGTTTTAACTAACCTGGTGGATAACGCCCTGCGGTATTCACCATCGGGGAGTCAGGTTAAGATAAAGGCCGAGACCATTGACAAGGGTGTGCAGATATCGGTAACCGACCAGGGCCCGGGTATCCCCCCGGAGGATCTACCTTACATCTGGGAGCGGTTTTATAAAGTGGATAAAGCCCGAATCAGAAAAGGTTCCGGTATCGGGTTGGGCCTGCCCATCGCCCAAAGTATTATCAAAGCCCACGGGGGCAGGATCTGGGTGGAAAGCAAGGAAGGGGAAGGAACCAGTTTCAAATTTATTATCCCCGTGGTGGTGCAGTGAGGATGGTTTTCAGCCACTCGTTTCCATTATCAAAGGACTGGCCTGTGGTTTTGTTTTGACATTGGGGGCAGAAATTCCAGTGAACTTTTAATTTCTTGCCGCAGAAAACACAGCTATAAGTGTCGATTTTTGATTGACAAGAGGGACAGAAATTCCATAGTTCTCGAAGAATTTGGCCACACTTGGCACAATGATCCGGTAAATGGATAATTTTTTTCACAATACCCACCTCAAATTTAATAATAACCCAAATAACACAAAATGTCTACATAGGAATAAAATGGTTAAAATGTATTGATTTATCATTGGGCCGGTCTTATAATTGTACTGTAGTGACTATTTGTGAGGTGGGTTTGATGAAAAATATTTTACCGGTGGGGGCCGACCTAGGGAATGACGCTTTCAAAATAATCGGCCCGACCAAGAGGGAATTATACATCATGAATCTTCTGGCGCCATGGCATGAGAGAAGGATTGTCCAGGATGATACCAGGTTTCCCCTGAATTTGCTGGAAGTTGAGGTGCGCAGCCATAATCAGGATTTGGGTAGATTTTTCGTCGGGGGGATGGCCTATAACTTCAACCGGGGTATCCTCAAAGAAAGAACGGTAGCCGACAGGCATAACAGCAAAGTCGATGATGACCAGACCTTGATTATCCTGGTTACTTCCGTGGCTCTTTCCCTGCTGAAACCCAATACCAGAGCCATTAGGGAGAAGGTTGTCTTGGGCACCATGCTGCCTACCGAAGAATACTTTAGGAACCAGAAAGAGAATGTCAGGGTGCTGGAGGAGAAGTTGGTGGGCAATCACCGGGTGAAGTTCCTTAACTCTGTGTTTAACGGTATTGAAGTTGAGTTCGAGGTGGCGGGGGTCAACATCCAACCGGAAGGACTGTGTGCCCTTAATGCCATCATGTATGATGACGAGGGCCAATTGCTGGAACAGTTTGAGTATGATTACGCCGAGCGAACCATTTTAGGGTTTGATGTAGGGGCCTTAACTTCGGATGTAACGGTGGTTAATAATTTTGAGTTAAGAACTTTTTTCGGCATTGATAAGGGAACCATTGATCCATTGAACAGGATTGTGGATTATATTAAAACGGAACACAAGGTTACTGTGCCCAGGCATAAAGTTGATAATGCCATCATCCGCAATGAAAAACTTTTGATTTATGGCGAGGAAATTCCTAATTTCAGAGATATTTGCCGGGAATTTATTGTTCATGAAGCCAGGCAGTTGGTGGATGAGTTTTCTTCTAAGGCGGCGGCGTCAGGGGTGCAATTGCCTGACATTGGGTTGTTGATTCTGGGTGGAGGAGGTTCACTGCTTTTCAAAGAAGTTATCAAGAAGAACCTGTCCAGAATCCCCATGATTTTCAGTGACAATGCCATCATGCTTAACGCCATCGGGGCCTGGAAAAATGCCAATAGCTATAAAAATGAAGTCATGGGCCAGTCCACCCTGGAATATGTACTGGGTGGGTGATGGTTAATGATGAATAAGTATTCTTACACCATCAGCTTGCCGGATTTTACTTCCCAAGAGGTTATAGATTGGTTTGAAACCCTAGCAGCTGCAAATAGGTTATCAGATGAGGTTATCGCCTTGGTTTATCGTGAGTTAAAGACAGGTGGCGGGAAACAAACAACCCGCAGGGAAGGTCGGCAAGGTGTTGGGGTGACCGGGATTCAGGCTAAAACACAGGAAAATCACCAGGATTTCCTCGATAACTTATATAACTGGCAGGAATCCAACAATGTCCTTCATAAGGACGAAAGAAAAAGAGAGAAAAAGCAAATGCTATCCGTATAAAGCCCTTCGGGGCTTTTTCTTTTTTAGGAAAGTACAGTTGTATAAGGTAGCGGATAAGTGCTGTTTAGCTTTTGTGGGCAAGGAAATAGAAAAAGCAACCACGGAGGGCACGGAGACCACAGAGAAAAACCTTCGAATGACCCGTAAGTAACGCAGGGGGAGGCAGTAACCCGGAGGGTTACTGCCTCCCCCGGAGTCTACCCAAATCTTCTGGAGGGCGAATTTTTTTGTGAGGACTTTGTGATTATCCCGTGAGTTATCTGTGAGCAACAGGCCAAAACCATTGAAACATGTCGTTTAAACGAATAAAATTTGACCATAAACTATTACGATATGTAGTAGATTTTAGCTAAATGTGTATCACCTAGGGGAGGGATGCCGATGGGTTCACAACGGGAACGAATATTGGTGGTAGATGACGAAGAAAAAATCCTCGAAGTCCTGGAGTCTTACCTGGAGAATAACGGTTTTGAAGTGTTTAGGGCCGCCGACGGGGGAAAAGCCCTGCAGTTGTTTAACAGGGTAAACCCCTCCCTGGTGATTCTGGACGTAATGCTTCCCGATTTATCGGGGGAAGAGGTTTGTATGGAGATCAGGAAGCAGGGCTCTAAAGTTCCCATTATCATGCTCACTGCCAAAGTAGACGAAGATTTCAAGGTACAGTGCCTGGACTACGGGGCTGATGATTATGTGACCAAACCTTTTAGTCCTAAGGAACTGATGGGCCGGGTTAGGGCCATCCTCCGGCGGTATAAGGATGACCGGAATGTACTGGCCGATATCTTGAACTTTGGTTCCGGGGAACTGGTTATCGATGATCCCAGCCATGAGGTTCGTGTCAACGGTCAAAATATCAGCCTGACTCCCAATGAGTACAAAATCCTGCTGACCCTCTGCCGGAACCCCAAACGGGTATTTACCAGGGAAGAACTGGTGGTGGCGGTTTTCGGCTATGACTATGAAGGCCAGGACAGATCCATCGATACCCACGTCAAAAACTTAAGGCAAAAAATCGAGGTAGATAGCAAAAACCCCAAATACATCATCACCGTCCATGGATTAGGTTATAAGTTTGGGGGAGGTTAGATGACTTTAAAGCTAAGAACCAGACTGGTCATTACCCATTTGTGTACCGCCCTGCTGACCGTTTTGTTCTTTACTGTAACGGCAGGGTTGTTTACCGGGTTCTTGTTTGAAAAGTATGCCGATGTGACCCAGGCCAGGAAAACAGCGGCCCTGGTCAGAAGCCTGGAAGACCAATACCAAGAAAGCGGCTGGCAGAAAGAGGAGATAGTTAAGATAGGGGTTCAGGGCCTCTCTTACGGGTTTATCACCAAGGTCAGGGATGCTGGAGATAAGGTGGTCTGGGACGCTCTTGAACATGATAGAGAAGCCTGTCAGCAAACCCTGCGCCATATTTCCCACAGCATGCGGCGGTTCTTGAGCGGCTGGGAAGGGGAGTATACCACCAAGACTTATCCTTTGAGTAAAGGTGGTAAAGAGATAGGAACCTTGGAAGTTGGTTTCATGGGACCTTATTTCTTAACGGAGTTGGAACTCAACTACCTGGGTCCTTTGAATAAGATACTGGCTGTGCTGGCCCTAGTATGTATCATTGCGGCTCTGACCCTAAGCCGCTGGGTCAATAAAGGACTGACCAAGGAACTGGACAAAATCAACCGGTTAGCCGGTTTGGTGGCCCAAAAGAAAAGTTATGACCCGTTACTGTTTACTTCTTCCAGTGAGGAGATTCGTAAGGCTTTGGACAACATCAAGCAACTTGGACAGACCCTTGAGGAACAAGAACAGGTGAAGAAAAGGATGACCGCTGATCTGGCCCACGAACTGCGTACACCCCTGACCACCCTGCAGGCTAATCTGGAAGGGTTGCTGGAAGGTATTTGGCAACCCACTAAGGAGCGGTTAAGTAGTTGTCATGAAGAAATTTTGAGAATTATCCGCCTGGTGGGTGATCTGGAACAGTTGACTAAATTTGAATCCGACCAGATGAAGCTTAATGGTGCCACCTTTGATTTAGGTGAGTTGGCGGGCAATATTTGTTTGAATTTCCAGGGTGCTTACCGGCAGAAAGGTGTTGTCCTGGAATTTGTAGGCAAAAAGGAAATGATGACAGGTGACCGGGATAAAATCAGTCAGTTGGTGGTTAACCTTCTTTCCAATAGCTTAAAACACACCTCTACCGGGGGTAAAGTGATATTGGTGAGTAGCAGTAATAAGGATTTTATCTATTTAGTATTGAATGATAGCGGTTCCGGGATTCCTCCCGAGGATTTAACCAGGGTTTTCGATCGTCTTTACCGGGCGGATATTTCCCGAACCAGGGCAACGGGAGGGTCGGGAATCGGCTTGGCTATTGCTAGGGCCATTGTGGAGGCTCACCACGGTAGTATAAATATCGTAAGTCAGGTCGGAACCGGAACGGAGGTAACAGTTGTGCTACCCCGTAACTACTTAAAAGATAAAACAATGGAAAGTGAGGTTTAGAGCAATGGATATCTTGAAAAAAATCTTGTATACCCTTATCGGCGTGCTGGTTATCATAGTAGCCGCCGGCGGGGCTTACCTTGGTTTTAACAGTGGACAAATGAATCAAAGCCCCGGTCAAAAGACGGCTCAGAACCAGCAGCCGATGGATATGGGTAATATGGATATGGGTAACACCCAGCAACAAGCTAACCAGGGCAGCCAAACTCCTAATAATGATCAAAAAAATAACCCAACTACCCCTAATCAACAATCCCAAGTAACCGGTCCTACCGGTCAGCAGCCGGCCCAAACACCTCCGGCGACTTACCCTCCAGTTCCCCCGGTCAGAGTTATTGACCCTGAACCCTACTATGACAGGATTAATAAAGCCCGGGAAATCATCGAGGATGCCAACCAAATGATTTCCGTAGACCCTTTCGCCAACAGCAGCAAGGATCCGGTTAACAGCGGTACCGATATGTCCAAAATTCACCAGGGTATCTATAAAATGTCCCAGGGTATGACGCTGATGGAAGAAACCTTGGACAATTTAAATAAAGAAATTAAGGGTGAGGCCAAATTTGAGCCGAATCCCAACCAACAGGTTCTTCCCGGCTATAACCCCTATCAGGGGTACAACCAGCAAAACTTACCTTACAGCTATAACCCCCAGTATCCCGGAATATCTAATCCACAACAACAACCAGCCCCAAACCAATCTAACAGCCAAACCAATCCCCAACCCCAGGGTAACCAGCCTATGACACACGGTACCGGTACTAATACCGGTACAGCTAACCCTTTCAGTAACCTTTCCCTTCAAAAAACTTTAACCAATGTAGCTTATGGCATTCTGGTTGCTTCCATTCTAGGTGTGTTAGTAGCCATTCTGGGGATGGTCAGCAGTATGTTCAGAAAGCCTAACAGCAATCAAGGTTGATAAAGGAAGGGATGTTAAGATGATTAGTTCCCTCAAATACAATCCTTTAGTTAAAGCGCTAATATATCTCATTGTGGGTGTGCTGTTATTTCAGATTCTTTTTGGGTTGGTGTTTAACGGTTCAGCGACAGGGGCTATGCAATCCCTGATTTTAGTTGTGGTCAAACTGGTTAAACTTATCATCTATCTTGCTTTGTTTGCCGGGATCTTGATGCTGTTGGAAAAGTTTTCCCCTCGGAAAGGAGAGGAACAGTTGATGAATTTAAATAGGGAGCAAGTTATCAAAGGGGTAGTCATAGTTATTCTGGCCTTGGTTGCCTTTGCTTTATTATCTAATTTATTTAACGGCCCCGGTGCTTATTCCGGGCCGGGCTACTATGCCGGAGAAGGGGTACCGTACGGTTATAACGGAGGAAGCGGTTTTACGGGTTTGCTAAGTAGTTTTCTTTCTCTACTAATCACTCTGATGGCCTTGATTCTTGTAGCTTCATTGGCTATAGGAGCATATAAAGTTGCCTGGCCTCACTTAAATGCTGAACTGGCCAATTTTATTAATAGTTCATCCGGGAAAAAATGCGTTAAATGTGTCAGGGAATTATCCGCTGATTGGCAAATCTGTCCTTATTGCGGATCTGAAGCCATACCCCAAGGGGTATCTGCTCCGGAAAGTCCGGTTGAATCCTCTCCTGTTACTAATCTGGAACCTGCCCCTGAGTCTCAGGTAGAATCCGAACTTGCTGCTACTCAGGAACCCGTTAGCGAGCCAGCCGAAAAAAAGAGCTATAATTCCCGTAATCACAAGCATAAACATCAAAACAAGTAGGGATTATTATGAAATTAACGGGACAGTTTATTCTCCACTGGTTGTGGGTAGTGGTATTCGGGTTAATGGTCATTAGTGGGTTCGTATTGACGGGAGCTAAATTCGGGTGGCTAATGAATTATGCATTGCCAATAGCGGATTTTATCCATCGCACCTTTTCACTTGTTTTCGTGATCTTGACTTTAGTGGCGGTGATTATAGAAATTCACCGCTGCCTGACCCATGGTCACCGGATGCCCTACCTGATCATTGGTAACACTGGGTATCAGTTATTTGTTTTGGTCATGGCCCTGATTTTTATTCTTACCGGAATTTTTATCTGGACCTGTAACGAGTATTCTAAGGCAGTAATGATCTTTGCTTACAGTACCCATGAAATCTTGGCTTATATCACTGTCGCTGTAGTGATCTGGCATATCTATGAAAAGTCTCATGCCTTGAATCTGGATTAGGAAAGGGGCGGAGCTGTTGTTTAGAAAGAGTTGGTTTAAGTTTTTGGTCTGGACGCTGGCATCCTTTTACTTTTTTGTTGCAGCGGCCATGATTATCTCCAATAGCGCCGGAGCTTCGGAAGGGCAGTTGGAATTATGGATGAGTGGGATGATGCAAACCATGCATGGTTCCATGATGGGGGCGGCCATGCCGGGCACTCAAGGCCTGCAGGCGCTGTTTTACGAATCCTCATCCATGGTGCTGCCGGCGGTTATCTTTGGAGTTGTATTGGGTTTTGTGCTCCGGGCTTGGAGGGATCACGGTGGCACGTAAAAAACAGGGTTTTTGGATTTTAGTCGTGTTTTTCGGCATTTTAGCCGTGCTGGGGGTATTTAAGGCTCAGGTGGACGGACCACAGATGGCTGCTCATGATGTATCGATGGGAACTACCATGGGAAGTATGATGAAGCAGGAGTATGGTTCCCATCTTACTGTAGCCGAATTGCTCAAAGCCCCTGAAAATGCTGCGGCGGTAGCGGCTATGGCTCAGAATCATACCCCGCCCCCAGTAATAACGTTTATTTCTGAGTTGACTACTGCCGGAATTTATGTGCTACTCCCTTTCATCTTTGGGGGAGTGGCCGTGCTCCTGGTACTCTGGCGATAGAAGGAGGCCATGCGGATGTTGTGGTATGTGGGTTCAATCTATGTAATAATGCTGCTTTTAATTCTCATAGTAGGTTTGGGTATCGTGGGTACCAGATTATTAACTGCATCGGCTGATTCTTTACAGCAATTGTTGACTGGAAAAAAGTTTTTTGCGGGAGGTGGGTCAAAGCAGGAGACAACATGGTTGAATTATGCCGCTGTGGCTTTTGCCGGTATTATTATCACGTATTTTGCCTTGGGTTTATCGGCAGTTAACCAGCCCGGTAATGCTCATGCTCATGGTGTCAACAGTTCCCAGGGGGTGGTACAACAAACCGTTAATCCAACCGATTATTCGATGGCAGGCCATTAACCGCCTGCAAACCGGATGGACAGTAATGTAAGACCGGAAAGCTCGCCTTAGAGGTATTAATTAAAACACGGAGGGATGAACATGCAAACCGATAAATGGTTTAAATTGGCTATTTTAGCCTTTGTGGGTATTATTTTAAGCTCCTTGAGCTTATCAATAATCACCCCTGACGGTCAACAGCCCCAGAATCCGGCTACCCACACTCAAGGAGCGTCGGGTCTTCATGGTAACGGACCTAGTGGCGCCCCCAATAACAATTTACCGGCAAATTATGGCCCCGGAGGGGGAGGATATCCCCAGGTGAACCCTAATCAACAGATGGAGATGCAGTACCGGTTATGGTTAATGCAAAATAATATGGCCGGAAACGGGATGCCTTACGGTAACAGTAACGGTTATGGTAATATGCCTATGAACCCTTATGTAATGCCAAATATGCCCGGAACTGTTCCTTACGGATACCCTGGCGTAGGCATGTATGGTCCTAACTACCCGATGTCCCCGGGCTACATGAATCCCTATATGAGCAATCAGGGGGGCATGAGTATGCCTTCCGGTAACAGCAACAGTAATTCTAACAGCAATTCTAACAGCAATTCTAACAGTGGTATGGGCGGTGGTTCCGGTGGCGGTATGCCTATGATGTAAGGCTTAAAACTCTTTTGTCTTAGGGCAAAAGAGTTTTAAATTCTCCATGAAAACTTCACAACCGTAATTTATAATGAAAATAGAGTTTATTAAAGCTTGAAAGGAGTGAGTTAAGAATTTAGGGGCAGATACCACAAAACATTTAAAATTTAAACAAAAAAGGAAGTGAATAAGATGTCCAACAACAGTAATAAGCAGGATAATATCTGGCAATTGGCCGGTGTTGTGGTTCTGGGAATTATTGCCCTAGTCCTAGTCTACAACGAGTTTTTTACAACCGGTTCAGGTTACGGTATTAATTCCTTCTATGGCTCCGGTGGCGGTCTCAGTCTTACTGCCTTAATCACAGGTATTTTGGTTTTGGCTGTAAAGGTACTAAAGATCCTGCTGGTGGTCGGTCTAGTGGTAGGAAGCGTATTAGCAGCCAAGAAATATTTGATTGACAACAAAAAATTAGATTTCTCCTTCGGCTCCAAGGATGATGACGGTACTTATCAATGTCCGTCTTGTGCAACTAAGTTGGATGCGGAATTCAAATTCTGTCCCGACTGTAAGACTCCATTGAATAAAAAGTGTGCTTGTGGGAAGGAATTGCAAATTGGTTGGAAATGTTGCCCCCATTGTGGAACAGCTCAAGAACAGAGTGCTGAATAAAAAGGTATTGATGAACGGAGGGAATCAAGAATGGAAAAGTTTATTAAATTAGCAATTCTTGCTTTCGTTGGGATTATTGTTGGCTCCTTTGCTATCGGATTGGTTTCGGGTGCCGGTATCGGCAGTCAGTTCGATCAAACCGGTATCTTGCCAGGCGTTAACAATGCTTCTCAACCAAACCATGCCGGTATGAACATGGGTCCGGGATACGGTCCACAGGATCCGTGGATGCAGCAGCAGATGCAGCAACACATGCAGTACATGCAGCAAAACCCCAACATGCAGATGAATATGCAAGGACAAATGCCCGGCATGAACATGCAAGGGAATATGCCTGGCATGAATATGCAAGGGAATATGCAAGGACAAATGCCCGGTATGAATATGCAGGATAATAATATGATGAAGATGAACATGATGGACGGTAATATGATGGGTATGAAGATGGATATGGGTATGCCCATGATGTAAAAAGAAGCGGGTTTTCCCCGCTTCTTTTTTCTTAACTTCATTAAATCACCATAAACCTCCGGTATAATTAAATCAAGAGGGAAGAGCAATGGGCTTAGCGGCCATTGGCATTCTGTTTGTCATATTAATTAAAGTCCTCTTCGACCGGTGTGGGAGGGTTCTGGAACCCGGTTGGAACTGCTGCCCATATTGTGGGCCTATAGAAAAATAAATTAAACAACGAGGGAGGTGATGATTATGGAAAAATTTTTCAAATTAGCTTTGTTTTCCTTAATTGGTCTGATCCTGGCGACCTTTGCTTTAGGCCTGATTCAGGATAATCAAGGCTATAACTACACGCCTTATGGTTATGGTTACGGCCCCGGGATGACGGGCCCAGGCAAGCATATGGGAGGGGAGTTTAATCTTAGGTACCCCGGTGGCCCCCAAGGTAATATTGAGTTTAAATACGATGCCAGCTATGGCAAATAAACGTAAAAGGCTTAGGGTTTCAGACCTAAGCCTTTTACGTTTGTTTGCTTAATGATTTTGAAGGGTTTGTGAGGAAGTGGTTGGTTTTGTTGAAAAACGCAAAACCAATGGAGTAAAATTATTTTAGGAAAAAAATAGAAATTAAATATTGAAAGGGGAGGTGTCATTTTGAATAAGTCTGCCACCATTATCCTGATTGTCATTGTTGCTGCTGCCATCGTTGGTGCAGTAGGTTACTTTATCCATCATCTGATAGTCTGATTATTACTGGTTATTGATAATAACCATAACAAAACTCTTTTGCGACCGGGCAAAAGAGTTTTGTTATATCATGATTATTTAATTAGGTGGCAATCCCAACAATATGTATTGACCGCTATGTGATAAATACGGTAATCCCTGCTATTAAATGTGATAGAAATTTGAGGGTAAATATCTACGGCTATTGATATTAAACTAATTGGGTTTTCTTCACTAAATACCCACAACTAGCTTTTATACTTAAATCAGAGAGAAAAACAATAAACTTGGAAGGGAGGGAGTAAGATGACAGAGATAATAACATCACTCTTGGGTTTTACCATCGTAGTTTTGAAAGTTCTGTTGGTAATTGGTCTGGTTATAGGGAGTGTCGTAGCAGCCAAAAAGTATTTGTTCGGTGACGAAAAGATTGACTTTTCCTTCAATAAAATCAAGGCTGAAACCATCACCCCTGAGTGTCCCCATTGCAAGGCCGCTCTGCAGGCTGATTACAAGTTCTGCCCCAATTGCGGTGCTACTAAAGAAGCGGTAGCGGAGCAAAAAGCTGTTGTGGAAACAGCATAATAAATTAATACAGATAGGAGGGATATTGATGCTTAATCAATGGTTTAAATTAGCGATTATTGCTTTTGTGGGAATTATCGTCAGCTCACTGACTCTCGGGTTGGTGTCTGGTATTAACAAACAATTCGATCCAGCAGCAGCTGTTCAAGGCACAGGTGGTGGAACCGGCACTAACCACGCTACCGCTACCGGTGCTGGTGCAACCGGTAACCATGGGGCTAATACCTCTGGCAATGTAGCTCCCGGTTATGGTACTTACGGTTATCCGGCAACCAATGGCTACCCTGGTGCTAACGGCCAATTCGAACCCGGCGGAGCGTGGGGGCCTGGTTACGGCTCTGGCCCCTGGGGTCAGTATAACGGGCAGATGCCCCCCAACGGACAGGGCAATCCTGACCCTATGGGTGGTTCTCCACAGGGCCAGTCAGACCCTATGGGTGGCGGTATGATGAATGATAAGATGGAAATGAACATGAAAATGAAAATGGGTATGATGTAAATTAAAAAGCGGGCTAAGCCCGCTTTTTTTTATGTAAATATCAAACAAAGTGTGAGGAGATTTTGAGGTTGCGCCATTAGAGGGCTCGAATTTATTGACAAATAAGGGGGGCTAAATTACTATCAAAATAAGTTCCTTTTGTCTAGGCAAATAAAACGGAGGAGGAGTAAGATGAATAACAAAGGGGTCATAATATTTTTAAACGTAATAGTTTTAGGGTTAATCGGATTAAGTGTCTTCAGTTTTTCTAAGCTTTATCTCAACCAAAAGGGACAGCAGGCAGGGGGAGAGGTCTTTTCCATAGGTGCGGATAAATATGCTTATCTGACAACCGGCAACTTACGCAGTTTACCACCCCTGCCAGAGACTTTGAAGTTGGTTCCTACTGGACAAACCAGGGAATTTACCCTGGAAGCTAAAGAAAGCCAATGGGAAGTTCTTCCCGGTGTTAAAACTACGGCCGTAACTTATAATGGCAAAACTCCCGGGCCGGAAATTAAGGTGACTGAAGGTGATCTGGTACGGGTTACCTTGAAGAACAGCCTCAAGGCTGCTACGTCGATTCATTTTCACGGCATGCATTTACCTAATGAACAAGACGGGGTTCCGCCTTTTACCCAGAAGTCCGTGGAACCGGGCGAAACTTTTACCTATGAGTTTATAGCCGGTCATGCCGGTACCTATATGTACCATCCCCATATCAATAGTGTGGAGCAAATCGATAAAGGGTTGTACGGAGCTTTTGTTATTGAGCCTCAGGATAAGGCCGGTTATCCCCGGTATGATAAAGAATATACCATGGTTTTGGCCGGCTGGAAAATCCCCTCCGATTCGTATGATCCCGGTGCATTAAGGGGAGTGCAAGCAACCGGCGGCGATCAGGGCGGACATTCCAATATGGAGGGGATGGAGGATACCTCCGCTGATGAGGCAACAGCCGGTAATGAACATGAAGGCATGGAAGGCATGGAACAGGATTCCGGTGAAAGTAATTCTATGGCTATGGATTATAACTTCTGGACGATTAACGGTAAGGCTTTCCCAGCTACTGAGAAAATAAAGGTCAAAGAAGGGGAAAGGGTAAGGCTTAGATTAGTTAACATTAGCAACTCGGCCCATCCTATGCACCTTCATGGAACGGATTTTCGCATTATTGCTGAAGATAGCCATCCTTTAGCTCA
>JAJZSN010000043.1:17674-24394 GCA_021849745.1 Bacillota bacterium
CTAAAATAGTTAATACTTTGGATGTAGCACCAGGTAAAACCTTTGATATCGAGTTTATAGCCGATAACCCCGGTCAATGGGTTTTCCATTGCCATGAACTTCACCATACCGAAAATGACGGTGTGGAACCCGGGGGGTTAATGACCATTATTGAATATGAGGGTATCAAGCCTGCCGACGCTAAGCCTCAAGGTGTACCAAACGAGAAGAAAGAAAGTGCTCCAAATGATAATTCTATGGGAGGCATGCAGCACTAGATTGAAGCTTTAGAAAAAAGCTGTTAATAGTAAAAGCCAGGATTTCCCTAAAGGGAATCCTGGCTTTTATTTGCGGTTATTAGTTTTTCTTAACCGGTTTTTTAGCAGCAGGTTTCTTAGCTACGGGTTTCTTAGCTGCAGGTTTTTTAACATCTTTTTTTGCTTGTTGCATTTTTTTGTGGTCTGCATTGTTCATGTTCTTCATGTCTTGGGCCGCTGAGGCAGTGAGGGTAAATGCAGACAATAAGAATACAAAGGTTAGGGAGGTAACAAATATTTTCTTAACTGATTTAAACATGTAAAAACCCCTCTCTTATTAAATTATAACTTCTTATTTTAATTATAGATTAATCTAATTTCATATCAATGGACAAACCTTGAGGTTTTTGTGATGAATTTGTTAGGATAGAGTATTTGTGAAGCTTTTGTGACGGTTGTCGAAAAAGCATTGAAGGATGTCGAAAAGTGGACTAAAATTAAAAACATAAACTATTACGCCATGTAGTAGATTGCTGGGTAAAGCGAATATTTTTGGAAACTAAGGAGGTGGAAGGATGGCCAGGTTAAATAAATTTAACATCATTTTATTGTCCGGAATTATCATGGGGATGCTGTTTTTTGGCCCGGTTTACGCCAACGCTGCTGAAAAAGGTAGCGGGACAAGCCAGACCCAAAACATGGATGAGATGACGGAAAATGACCACGGTATGGAAATGCCTCAAGATAGTGGGGGTTAATGGACCTGTACCCCGGTTTCTAAAGACCTAGGGAATTTGGATAATTGATTTCCTCTTTATCTTAATTACCTGGGCCGACCATGTTTTTGGTATCGTCAAGTCACCCAGGGGGTCGGGGATTTTGCTGCTGATGCTCACCACCGGGGTGATTATTGCGGGAGCCTTTTTCGTCCGCAGGACCTGGTGCCGGTATCTCTGCTTCCTGGGTGGGCTATCCGGAAACTATGCCCGGGCCGGTTTGGTGGAGCTTAGGGCTACTCCCGAAACCTGTGCCAACTGTGATGTTAAGGCTTGTTATAACGAAAATGAAAAAGCTCCTGGTTGTCCTATGTTCGAGTTTCCTCGTTCCATGGACGATAGTGCCCGCTGCAACCTGTGCGGCTATTGTGTCAAGACCTGTCCCAATGATTCTATCAGAATTAGTCCTAGAACCCCGACCAGCGAGTTGTGGTTCATTAAGCGGCCCAAGGTGGAGGAATCCTTCTTGGCGATCGTAATAATGGGGATAGTTTTCGTACAAAATATCACCATGCTGGAGATATGGGAAAAAATCTTGACTTGGTTGGAACAAGCCCTAGGAATAACCAGTTACAGTCTTATTTTCACCGTGACCTTCCTTATCGCCATGGCCCTGCCGGTGGCGGCCTTGACCCTGGCTTCCTGGCTGGTCAAACTGGGTAACGGGGAGCCGGTGAAGACTAATTTCGCTAGGTTTGGCTATGCCCTAATCCCTCTGGATTTGGCCGGTCACGTGGCCCACAACCTCTTCCACCTGCTGGCAGAGGGGAAAGCGGTGGTGTTTACGGCACTAGCTATGTTTGGCATTGAAAGTCATGGACTGTCTCCGGCCCTGGCGGCCCCGGAAACCATCAAGGTTCTAGAGTTCGTCCTCCTTGGGTTGGGGGCCATAGGTTCTCTCTATGGTGCATACAGGATTGCCAAGTTCAATGCCGGAGTTAAGTATATAAGGTCCTTTTTGCCCATGGCCGTCTTGATTATAGTGCTTACTTTGGTTAATGTCTACCTCTTCTTATTGCCTATGGCTATGAGGATGTAAAATTAAAAGAAAAGGAAGTCGGTTTAAAGTGGCTAACAAAAAGAAAAAAAGCAAACCGGTTGCTCGGAAAAAAACATGGTTAACTTGGCCTTGGCTGGTGGCAGGGGTTATAGTTCTGGGAGGCATCATTTATTTTGCTACTGGGAGTGGTTCTAAAGCGGTAGCTAATCCAACCTATGCAAGTGATATCCGGCCGGTGCTGCAAAATAATTGCGCCCGCTGTCACGGCCCAGGCGGTATGCGGTCAGATGCACCCCTAATTTCCTATGGTGGAGTGAGTAAATATGTTACTCCCGGCCAATGGAGCAGTAGTACTCTGGCTCAAAAAATTGACGGTGGTTCCATGAGTAAGTTTATTTCCCCCGATGAACGGGAATTAATCAAAAAGTGGGTTGAGCAGGGCGCTAAAGAAGAATAAATATACTTTACGGGTGAATCCCTATATTGGGGGTTCACCTATTGCTGGATGCAAAGTTGAAAGATGTTTCCGGTATATTTAAAATTTAGCCCTTTTAAAGGAGTGTATGATGATGGAATATTTACTGGAGAATTGGTGGATTGTGTTATTTGCCTTAGCAATGATTTTTATGCATAGGGGTGGTGGTTGTTGTGGACACAAACATCATGGACATAAAAAACATCACCATTCTGGTGATGAAAAAGACCCCGGTGAGGGGTCTTGATTATTACATACCACCAGCCTGAAGTTGTTGAATAGAATACTGGCATTCTACAATACAAAGGTCTAGATGGTGAGCGCCTTCAGTTAACATGGTTTTGGCTTGAGGGTTAGTTTCCGTATTGGCTAAGGTTCGTAACTGGTTAGAAGTGTCCTGACAGAGTTTAATGCATTGCTGAATATCGTTCGCCGGGTTGGCCACTATAATCACCTTCTTTCTGTTAGCAACTTATAGGAATTTTATTGAACCTTGGTTGCTGTGTCACATTCCCTAATACAGAGTTCGATATGGTGTGCTCCCTGGGTTAACATATCTCGTAAACGGGAATCGTTAATACCGTTGGCGGCTGAACGAAGCATATTGGCGCCTTGGGTACAAGTCTGGACGCATTGTTGGATTTTCTGAACATCAGGCATATTGTCACCTCCTTTTCCAAAACTAAACTTATTTTCTTCAAAAAATCCTCAATTATTCCTGTTATAATTATAATTGTAGATTTGACATTTTATCTGAGGAAAAATGAATCGAAGGAGTATTCCCATGACCAGAAATAACAAGAAATTTTCAGCAAACCTATTTGAAATGCTTATCTCTTGGCAGGTAATAACGGTCATTCTCTTGATTATTATCGGGGGTGTCGTCTATTTCAATTTGGGTGACGGTACAGATAATTCCATTGCCACGGCCAATTCAACTGGTGCAGCAAATCCGACTTATGACAAGGAGATAGCCCCTATTATGCAAAATAAATGTGCCGGTTGCCATAATCCCGGCGGGATGAGGTCTAATTCTCCCCTGGATTCCTATAAAGGAGTAATGGATTATATTGTCCCTGGCAAACCGGCTGATAGCGTTTTAATCCAAAAAGTTGACGGAGGTTCAATGGGCGGGTTTTTTTCTCCCGATGAACTGGATTTGATTAAGAAATGGGTTGAACAGGGAGCAAAAGAAAAATAAGTGTTAAACAGTACTTAGGGTAGAATTCTGCTGAGAAAATATAGCTTATTTGTGATAAAATAATATTAGTAGGACATTATATTAACTTACTCTTCTAAACAAAAGCCGTTTACTATCCAGGAGGTGAGTGCCAAAAGATGAAATCCTATTTAATGGAACTTTTGGATAAGGGCTATGAATTAGGAGGGATGTATTATGGAAAGAGATTTACAAAACACGACTCCTCCGGAAGGACCGGCGGAAAATACTGAAGAACTGAGCCGGAGAAAGTTTTTGACAACGTGTCTGGGGCTTGCAGGAGCCACCATGGCTTTAACCTTGGGTGTGCCCCTCATCGGCTATTCCATCTCGCCGGCCCTTGGTAAGGACAAGTTTGAATGGATACCCATCACTGATGTAGCCGACCTAGTTACAGGTCAACCGGTCAACGTTAAGTATACTTATACCAAAAAGGACGGCTGGACCCAAACCCAAGTAAAATCCCTTGTTTGGGTGGTTAAAAAAGATGAAAATACTTATTCGGTATTTGATCCCCGCTGCACCCATTTAGGTTGTGCTTATAGCTGGAAAGAGGATGATAAGAGCTTTTTCTGCCCGTGCCACGGCGGGGTTTTTGATCTTGATGGCAGGGTTGTGGCAGGGCCGCCCCCGCGTCCCTTGGACAGATATGAGTACAAGGTTGAAAACGGTAAGCTAATTATTGGAAAATCGTATCGGGTGGATGATGATTTAGAAAAAATTTAGGAGGGTAATTTTCATTGACTAATCTTGGTGAGCTAATTATAATAAAGTTATAATGAAACCAAGAAGGTTTCCTAACTTTTATTAAATCAAAATCTAAGGACAATTAATTAGACCATGAAGGTCAATAAACCCCGCTGAAGCGAGGTTCTGGCTTTCATGGTCTTTTTGATTTTACTAAAGATTAAGAGAGGGGCGACGATATGTTAGGATTGGTTTCGCTAAGTTATGCTTCTTTTATGTTAGGATTTGTACATGGGTTTGATGCGGATCATATGGTGGAAATGACGGATTTTGTCAGTCAGGATCCTCACCCTGTGCGGGCTATGAAATTTGGCCTGAAATTTGGCCTTGGCCATACCTCAACTGTGATGGTTCTTGGTCTTCTGGCTATTGCTTTAAAATTTGCGGTTCCGGATGCTTTTGCTGCTTCTTTTGAACTGGCTTCCGGTGTTTTATTAATTGTTTTGGGAGCATGGTCTATTCACCGGCGGTTTTTCCGTAAAGTTCAACCTAATCCACATCAACACGGTATTGGTCATCGACACCCTCATAACCACTCTCAATTGGATCATACAGTTTTCAAGTATGGACCGGTTATAACCGGGATTATCACCGGGATGGCCGGGACGGCAGGGGTAATGCTGTTTGGTCCGGTGGCTGCGGCCAAGTCCATTGTAGTGGCGGCCGGCTTTATCTTGCTCTATGGCGTGGGGGTTATCACAGCCATGAGTATTTATGGACTGGTGATAAGCAGAATGTTTGGGCTGGCCAATCACCATGGAAAGATTACCAAGCTGGTCTCCGCCGTAACCGGTCTTATCAGTATCATCATTGGTCTTGTCTGGATATCCCGTGCAGCGGGAGGATTGTTTATAATGGTCAAGAACCTAGTTTAACAGTTTAAACCACTCACTGCGCATTGGCGTGGTGAATTTTTTTGGTCATCACAGAATCCTCATATTTTAAATTCAAAAATTATGAAGGAATTAGTCGAGAATTGGTGAATATTGCTATTATTAAATATATAAAGATGTTCGATCTTATAACAACGGCACAGAAGGGAGGAAGTCGGGGGTAATAAGAAGATAGGAGGGAGGAGATTAAATGACAACTCAAGGTTTAAAACAGGCGGTTTTACCTGTGGAAGGAATGTCCTGTGCAGCCTGTGTAGCAAAAATCGAGAAAGCCTTAGGCAATCTCAGCGGGGTAGTAGAGGCCAAGGTTAACCTATTGGCAGGTAAAGCTTATGTCCAGTATGATGGGGAAAGGACAGGCATACCGGCTATGGCAAAGGCTATCCAGGATATCGGCTATCAGGTACTCCCGGAAGAGATCTTGCTGCAAGTAAGCGGGATGAGCTGCGCTTCTTGTGTGTCCAAAGTGGAAAAGGCGGTAGGCGGTTTGGCCGGGGTCACTGGAGTGGTGGTCAATCTGGCTGCGGAAAGTGTTAAAATAGAATTTTATCCGGGAACAGTGACTGTAGCTGAGATCAAAAAAGTGATTAAGGAACTTGGTTATGAAGCAACAGAGCGGCTTCAGGGCCACGCTGCCCTTGACCGGGAGAAAGAGGCCCGGGAAAAGGAACTGCAGCGGCAGAGGCGCAATATGTGGATTGCCTGGCCATTATCGGCCATCGTTATGCTGGGGATGTTCCAGCCTTATGGGATATTAAAGGATATCCTGCCCATGTGGATGCATAATACCTATTTCTTGTGGATTGTAACCACCCCGGTGGTATTCATACCCGGCTGGCAGTTTTTTCGTAACAGCTTTAACGGCCTGCGCCACGGGGCAACGGATATGAACTTGCTGTACGCTACAGGTATTGCTTCGGCCTATCTCATTGCCACCATTAATACCCTTTGGCCTGATGCCGGGTTTGGTGGTAAAGGGGCAACCTTCTTTGAATCCGCCGCTTTGCTCACCGCCTTCATCGTGCTGGGCCGCTACCTGGAGGCCCTGACCCGGGGCCGGGCTTCTGAAGCCATCCGGAAGCTGATGAGCCTCCAGGCCAAGACGGCAAGAGTGATCCGGGACGGCCAGGAAATGGAGATAGCCGCTGATGAGGTGGTACTCGACGATGTTGTCCTGGTCAAACCGGGTGAGAGCGTACCGGTGGACGGCGAAGTTATCGAAGGCTATTCGGCGGTTGATGAATCCATGATTACCGGGGAAAGTATTCCCGTTGAGAAAAAGGTGGGGGATCAGGTCATTGGGTCCACCATCAACAAGACCGGGGCCTTCAGGTTCCGGGCGACCAAGGTGGGGGCCGAAACCGCCCTGTCCCA
>JAJZSN010000044.1 GCA_021849745.1 Bacillota bacterium
ACTTTTTATAAACGGCGGTGGTATTTAAAATCACCTTATCCCCCGGCTGCACGGGTCCTGTGAGATCATCATAGTTAACAGCCCGCTGGCTCTCGCCCTGCATTTCTACCAGGCATTCCGTAATACCCTTTCTGTTGCCGGTGATTTCTTTTACGACCCCCAAACGAGTACGAATCAAAAAAAGACCTCCTTGATTTAAGGTTGGTTATAAATCAATAGTATAGTTGTCGAATTTTATGTAAACTAAAACCAGTTCTACCTAATGCAATTATTTACATAATATCTTCTCTCTAAACTTTTGTTTAGTTGTCTAATCTCCTCTATTTTCCCGAAATGATTCTTATAGGTACGGCCTGTTAATAGAACATAGACCAACCGTCCGAATGCCGCTATGATCACCACAAGAACAATAAAATTGAAAAGCTGGGCCAGCAAGGTCGCGTTAAAACCTAAACTTTCCATGGCACTACTCCTTTATTGCCTGGGCCACCTTGATGATCTCAACCATGAATTGCGCGTTTGCCACCAAGTTTTCTTCGGTAATAAATTCCTCCGTGGTATGGACCTTGGACATGCCAATACCCAGATTGACGCAGGCGATGCCCTGGCCGTTGAAAATATTGGCGTCACTGCCACCGCCGGTTTGCCCCAGGAACGGCTTGACCCCGATGTTTTCCGCTGCCTGCATGGCAATGCGGACCGGCAGGGCCTCCGGCGCCAGATTGATCGGGTCGTATTCTTTTTCCACCTTAATCACCGCTGTGGCTCCGAATTTCTCCGCTGCTTTGTTTATTTCATCCACCAGGTGATCGATTTGGTCCTTTGCTTTGGCAGGGTTAATGCTGCGGGCTTCGCCTTTGATGGTGGTTTGTTCCGGCACAATATTGGTGGCCACCCCGCCGGCAATCACGCCGATATTGGAAGTGGTTTCTTCATCAATGCGGCCTACCTTCATGCCGGCAATGGCGTGGGATGCCACCACGATGGCGTTAATGCCCTGTTCCGGGGCAATACCGGCATGGGCTGCTTTTCCTTTAATGGTGGCAGTCAAGCTGTACTGGGTAGGGGCTTGGATAATGATTTCCCCCGGGGGACCCCCGCTGTCAAGAACAAAGCCCATCTTGGCCTGAATACAGTTGTAGTCCAAATTTTTGGCGCCCACCAGGCCGATTTCCTCTGCTACGGTAAAGACCACCTGAATGCCGCCGTGGGCGATATTCTTTTCCTTAACCACCCGCAGGCACTCCAGTATGGCCACGATGCCTGCTTTGTCATCCGAGCCTAAAACGGTGTCGCCGGCGGAGGTGATGACACCGTTTTCCCGCCTGGGTCTGACTCCTTTGCCCGGTTTTACGGTATCCATATGGGCGGAGAGCAGCATGGGTCCTTTTCCCCCGTTCCCTGGCAGGGTGGCAATGACATTGCCGGTTCCCCGGCCTACCTCTACATGATCACCGGCATTATCCTCAATCACTTCAAGACCCATGGCCGCCAGTCTCTCCTTAAGCAGGTCGGCCAACTGCCGTTCTGCACCGGATTCACTGTCCACCTGGACCAGTTCCATAAATTCCTGAACTACCCTTTCTGCGTTAACCAAAGGGGTCACCTCCAGAATTTTCTACCTGCTGTCCACCAACTTAATACATGGTTAAAAAAAAGTCAAGCCGGAAGCATACATTTCATTCTATGCCACCGGCTTGACTGATTTTGGATTCTTTTTATTTTTTCATCTCCCTGACCAACTGCACACCCTTCTCCAGGGCCTGCTGGTTAACTGGAATCATGTTGTGACGCCTGGCAGGCAGCACCTTCTTTAAAGATTCCACCACAGACTTAATAGAGACAATGCCGGTTAATTCAATTAAAGCGCCAAGAATAACGTTGTTGGCAACTTTTGTTGGGCGTAAAAATGACCGGTTGAGGCACTTTGGTTAATTCCGCCCCAACTGGTCCAGGTAATTCAGCATTTTGTTTTTCTCAATGACCTTGGTAAGACTGTATTTCTCGGTGAACAGGTGAAAAACAATTAAAAAAAGCAGGTAACCGATTTTAACCGCCTCCGGCAAAACCAGCACCGAAGTGATCCCGATGCTTGCTCCCAGGGCGTTGGAGCCGGTGTCCCCCATCATGGCCCCGGCCCGCAGGTCCGTAGGTAAATAGGCCAACAGGGCCCCTGCGGTTATGACAGCCCAAATCAAATCGCCGGCGGGCCAACCCCCAAGGAATAACAGCATGACCCCCAGCAAAAATCCTTTGCCGGCCCTGCCCGGACGGAGGTCCAGCAAATTAATGGCGTTTACCGACAGGGCGATGACCAGGGTGTTGATGATGACTTGCTGCCAGCCATGGCTGATGGCGACGGCCACCGCCAGGGACATCAAGCCTCCCGCCGCCAGTTTCAGTCCCCCGGTGGTTAATTCTCCTCGCAGCATTTTTTTGATGTGCCCCTTCAGCCCGCTGTCCGCCCGGGAACCAAAGACATCATCGGCCATGCCGAGCAAGGTCATAGAACCAAGGACAAAGAGATAAATGAACCCTGTTGTGCGATAATGTTCCGGTTGGATGAATAAAAGCAGGCCGGTGGGCAAAAGGGCGCTGAGAAAAAATAAAAAACCCGCCCCTACAGGGATGCTGTCGCCCCGAAAGTTAGGCCTGACGAATCCTGCCTCGCTAATTAACTTTAACACGCTGGGCAGGAGAAACTTTGCCACTCCATAGGCCACAAGTGCGGCCGGAAACATGGTCCAGTAAGCATTTTGGAACATAGGAACACCTCGAATCGGACGTCGGTCGTCAGTCGTCGGACGCCGGAAATATCAGCCATCAGCCATCAGCCATCAGCCATCAGCCATCAGCCATCAGCCATCAGCCATCAGCCATCAGCCATCAGCCATCAGCCATCAGCCATCAGCCAATTTTAGGACAGATGAAAAAGTAAGTCAAGAGGATTTCTTGTTACTCCCGTTCACGGCATGAAGTTGGCTAACTTAACATATATTTTATGTAACCTTATTCGCGTAGGCTAGTTTTCCATATATGTAAAACTACGCATACCTATTATTGCCAAAATTTAGGGATACTTTACTTTTTAAATCTGTAAGGTGCCAGGCCCTTCATTGATCCTCTGAAGTGAAGTGGCCTGGCACCTTATTGATCGGTTTTTTATTATCAACCGCTTATTACTGCTTCCTTACCCGCGTAAAGCCGTATTTCATAAAGCAGCCTGCGAGGACTCTGGCTACGTGGACAAATTGTTTGCCCCTGTGCAGGAAGCCTTTCAGGTCCCTGCCGGTCTCGGCGTGGGACATTTGGGTGGGAACCTCCAGCACCCGAAAACCTGCCCGGGCCACATTAATGGTAAGGGCTACCTCTACACCGTAACCGGAAGCAAAGGGAACCACCTTTTCCAGAACCTTGCGGGTCATCACCCTTTGGCCGGATAAAGGGGCATTGCTTTCCAAACCGGCGAAACGACGGATACCCGACCGGGCCAGATTTTTTACCAGGCCAAAGCCGCCTTTCTTTTTGGCCCGGGGAAACTGCGCAATGGTCATGTCGGCGGTGTTATGCAGAACCGGCAAAATGAGCGCCCTGGCCTCCAGGGAGCTGCTGCCCAGGTCACCGTCCAAAAGGGCCACGATATCACCGGTGGCCTTGGCCACTCCGGTATTGAGGGCCCCACCCTTTCCCATATTATTCGGCAGTGAAATAACCGTGGCCCCTGCCTGCCTGGCCAGTTCCGCAGTTTCATCCGAAGATGCGTCATCCACTACAATAATTTCCGATACTTCGGGAATCGACAGGACTCCTTTCACGGTATCGATAATGCGTGCCGCTTCATTATGTGCGGGAATTACCACTGACACTTTGGCCAGGTTTGACATTACCCACACCTCCAGTGGCGGTATCAATGGGTGGCAGCAACTGTTTGGCAGTGGGTTTTACCCCGTAATGCCCGGGTTTTCCGGCAATGGCAAGCACCAACGCCAGTTGACCGGGATGTGTTTCCACATTATCCACCGTGCTGACCCGTTTCTTTTGATAGTCCTTCATATAGGAATACGTTACGTCTGTCTCTTCAACCCCAAAAACCGGCAGTTTCTGTTGCAAGAAATAATCAATCATAGGATAATCCAGAATTTCCGTCTTGACCAATGATTGGTCCTGACTGCCGCCAATGAATATTACCCCGTCAACCGGCACACCATAATCACCGGATAACTTAAGCAGTTCTGCCTGGGCCAATGTATTCAAAAACGCTTGCTTCTCACCGGTTAAAATGCCTCTGGCGGTTTCCGCGGCCAGCTGCTTAACAAGGGCATTGTCATCCGCTTCCTTGAGGTTTAACTCACTTACCAGCCTGTCCTTGCGCCCGGTCAAATCAAACCCGTCAAGGACGGTGGTAACGGACTGGACGGTAGCCCCGGCCATGGTTAAAGTATTGACCAGGTCATCCCGGAACCCGTAACTGTTGGTCTCCACAATGGCCAACCGTTTGCCGGTCAGCTTTCCGGCAACCAGCGGCGGTAAAACCTGCTTTTCAAACTGTTTCTGTATGTTATTGTCAATTTCCAGGTTGTTGGCCCTGGCTTGTACAGCTTCATTTTTTTGGCGCAATTCTTCCAATTGAATTTCCAGCCTGTCGGACAACTGCTGCTGCCTTTTTACAATAACATCATTTCCCAGTACTGCACTACCAACTAAAATGCCTATGCCCAGGGCGATAAAAACAGCCACCAAAGAGGCAATATGGTAGCGATAATCAATTATCACTCAGAACTTCCTCCTAAACACCAAAGATTAATCTTACGTTCAAAACCAGCAACCTGAACAATTCCCTGGTGGGTGGAGCCATGGCTATCACCACTGCAAGCGGCACCAGGCCGGCAAGCAATATCTGACCCACATATTTCATTTTGACACGGTTTTTATAAAGCTGACTGACACCTTTGGCATCCACCAGGATGTCTCCAACCTTCAGGCGGACCAGGAATGTACTGGCCATCCCCTTGCGGCCCTTTTCCAAAAAGTCCAACATATTGGAATGGGTACCTACTGCTACGATCAGCTCGGTACCCTTTTCATAGGCTAACATCATGGCAATGTCTTCACTTGTGCCGGGGGCCGGAAAGACCTTCGCGTTTAAACCAAGGGCCTTGATTCTTTCCATGCCCGGTGCCCTGCCGTCGGGATAGGCGTGAACCACCAGTTCCGCACCACTGCAAAGGGCTTTGTCGGTGGTGCTGTCCATATCACCGATAATAAGATCCGGGGTATAACCAAATTCCAACAAGGCGTCGGCTCCCCCGTCCACCCCGATAAGTATGGGTTGTACCTCATCAATATAAGATTTAATGGCATTCAGGTCCTTTTTATAATTATGACCTCTTACCACAATTAGGGTATGCCTGCCCTTAAAAGAAGTGTTTACCTCCGGTATGTTCAGTCCCCCACAAACAAAATCCACTTCGTTGCGGGCGTAGTCCAGTGTGTTGTGAATAAACCGGGATAACACCCGGTCCATACGGCTGCGGGATTGCTCCATGTGTTCTTTAACCTGTTTCAATGTCAAAAGGGTTCCTGTTGCCAGGGTCTCGCCATTTCGTAAAACAACGTTGTCCCGTATTTCCAGTTCATCCCCCTCAATTACTTTCTCCATAATGTCTTTACCGACATTATCAAGGATGGGAATACCGGCCTTCAACAGAGTAATGGGGCCCTGGTTGGGATAATCGGCGCTTAGTGAAGGTGCAGCGTTTATAACAGCCTTTACCTTCGCGGCAATCAGTGAATCAGCGGCAACTTTATCAAGCTCATGATGACAGATTACAGCAATCTCATTGGTGTGTATTCTTTTGGCTAAATCTTTCGTTCTTTTATCAACTCGGGCGATTGCTATACAATTCACTACACAAATCACCACCTTACCAACTTTCATTCTAATGTTATAAATACATTAAGTCAAGTATACCCATAGGAGTTTATTGCTATTATTTTCCCTAAAAGGTATATTTTTCAAAATTAGTCAATTACCTCACCAAAAAAACCATTCCACATTTTAGGGAATGGCTTTTACTTATATGAAAACTTATTGTTAGAGGAATTTTCACTTTGGGTGTTTTTAGAAACCAGGTTATTCGTAAAGGTATCTCCCACTTGCCTCCTTTAAAGCGGCCAGGTAGACATCATTAATAGGGACATTGGCAGCTAGAGCAACTTTCCGGCAGTCTTCGTATTCTGGAGTGACTCTGATAACAGGTTTCCCCGGAGCCATGCTGGCTAATTTTACCTTCACTTTTCCATAGGCAGTAACCATTTCAACAATTTCCCTATGGGCCATCATTTTGCTCTGATGACTTATTCGAACACCCAAAGAGGATGTTTCCTTGAGGACTAATTTTGCTAAGGAATGGACCTCCCTTGGTCGACAGAGAACGGATAAATGAACACCAGGACGGCCTTTAATTAGTACTTTAATGACGCCTGTTGCAGTTAAGACCAGTACCAAAATTGAAATAGCAAAATAAACACCGACAGCGTAATAAATGTCACCGCCGGACTGCAGATATTTACCGATCAGAACCGACCCGGGAATACTGAAGGCAATAACGACCGGTGTCCGGTAGTAAAGGGACATAAACATTGTAGCAAGGCCGGCAAAAAAGAAAATTGCGAAAATCCAAAAATGTCAGTAAGTTGGCCATCCTTAGCTGCACTCATAACAATCATACCGGGACTCATGCTGCTAAACAAAGCCCCGATTAAGCCGGTGGTCAGGCGGGGAAAATTAAGATTGGTAAAGACCAACTTAAGGCTTTCGAAAATATTATATCCCTTTTCCATTAGCTCGTTTTTCATATAGGTCTTTAGCCTCCTTATGATTTAACTAAGAGGTCAGAAAAATAATTATCTATAACTACGAAGGCACACGAAGAAACCAGATGTATGAAAAATCCATTGAATTTGCGGAAATTCAAGGTACATCTGGCTCCCATCATAAATACCTATCCGAATATATCTACCAGGCGACAATGCTTTATAAGATAACTCCCCGCTGGCGTAACCATTTAGGCAGTAATTCTTCATCCACCCGCTTGCTTACTTCAGGCGCCTTCTTCAGTAAAAATTCAGCCAAGGGTTTACTGACGTTAATGCCGCCCATGGCACCGTCGAAAATCACAGCTTTGTTGGTGCCGGTGACCTTATAAGCAAATTCCATGGCTGCTTTCAGATCTTCGGCTACCATTGCATGCTTCATATATGTTAGGTTTTGCGGATCCATGTTAAAGTGGTCGGCTTGTTCCTGACCCACGACGACGGTGGGAATGTGTTCACTAAAGAAGGCGCTGGGATATCCAGTCCAGGCATAGTTGTGCACACACATTTTAATGGCTGGGTTAACTCGTGGGATTTCATCCAACAGCGGCTTGCCCCGTTTACCATAGAAGGCTTCAGTATACCAAGTATAGGCCGGCAACGCTGTATCCAGGTCATAGAGATCGGTATTGGCTCCGGCAAAGTTGGCATATATGACACCTGCCGCAAAAACATAAACTACCGGGCAGGGGAAGTCAAGGACAGCAATGCATTCGTCGATTTCCCCGAATAATGTCATTATTTTGCCGTAATAACGGAGGCCACTTTGGGTGATCCGGTCATTCAAGGCATAAAGATCGTTGTCCGCATCCACGTTAATGATGCCGTTGGGAGCTACCGTTAGGAAAGAAGCGAAGGCAAATTTGCTCTGTACAAAAGGAGAGTCAAAAATCGCTCTGGCTGTAAAGTTCGCGGCCCGGGGCCCCAAGTTTTGGTGATAGGTGGAGCGGGTTTCAATACGTGCGTAGGCCATGCCAAAGGGCTTAACGGCCCTGTCTACCTGGCGGTGGAAATGCACTTCCCGCACGTCACTGTTATGGGCGTGCACAACCCAGTCCGCATCATAGATTTTCTTAATCCCGTACAGTGTACCCACTTCAGTTTCAATGGCGATACCCTGGTCCACAGGAGCCACACCAATGGCTTTACCATTAAAATGTTGATCCAAGCCGTACCGTTTGATATATTCTTCCGTCTCACGGAAACGCAAGCCTACACCGGCACGCAGGCGAATGCTTTTACAGCCTGTCCGTGCTTCGATAACATCTTTAATGGTTTTTAACATCTCCGCATAGGGCTCGCCGCCTAACAGGGTAAACCCGTGGTGAGCAGCCAGGATATTGACTGAGTGCTCCGGCTTGATCATGCTCATGTCAACATTTTCCAGGCTCTCCTCAGTGGCTTTACGAATAGCGGCCACCCCTTCTTCACAGGGGAAGATTACCTCCGGCAGGTCGGGGAACAGTTCCCTAAGCATGACAGATGTCATACCCGGCAGGTCGGATGCCCGTGTTTTCACCAGTGACGGGTCAATACCGTATTGGGATGGCCGGGGTGCTAAAGGTGTGATCGGGGGACGCATTAGGAATCACTCCTTTCTTGTACAGGTGCATTGGCTACACGGTCTAAAATCTTAATGTCTTCGTCAAAGTAGAAGCCGCGGCTGGCGTATTTCTTTTTAACTTCTTCCGGAATCTCCCACACGGTTACGGTGCGACCGTACCACTGCCAGCCCCCTTTGGGAGGTTCCGGTTTAATGCCCGCAGCCTCCAGCAGCCTTAATATTGGCTGGATGCATTCCACTTTGCACCCGGTTCGCACCCCGGTCAGGAAAGAAATTTCCTCGGGTGAACGGGCTCCCTGTAAAATGGCAGCCGCTACTTCCTCGGCCCTGGTGGCAGTGCAGTAGCAAATTAGCTGCTCAGGATTAAACTTAGCTTTACGGCAAAGGTCTTCAACCAGGGCATAATCTACTGCACTGACATCAACCTTTACCAGTACGGGTTGCTCGAGTTTTACCATTTTAATAGCATAATCCGGGCACCGTTGCTCGCAATTGGCACAACCGCGGCAGCGCTCGTTATCAACTACAGCTTTACGGTTTTCCATTTTGATGGCCAATACCGGGCAGACCCGTTCACAAGTCTTGCAGCCCCGGCATTTTTCAGCATCCACCACCGCCAGCTGGTTTATAACCTTCAATGTTTAAGCACCTCTTTTCTTGGCTAATTGGTAAGCAACATCAATGATCATATCTTCTTGACCACCGACCATCTTTTTGTTACCCAACTCAACCAGGATATCCCTTGGATCCAGATTAAATTTAGCAGCAGCCCGGTCAGCATGTAACAAGAAACTACTGTAAACACCGGCATATCCCAGCATAAAGGCCGAATTACGAACCACCTGAGGCCGGTGCATGATGGGTTCTACCAACCCTTCCGCCACGTCCATAATCTTGTAGAGGTCAACGCCTGTCTGGTAACCTTTTTTATTCAGAACACCAACCAAGGCTTCAATCTGACAGTTACCCGCTCCGGCTCCCAGGCCCCGGCAGGTTCCGTCTATATAGCTAGCTCCTGCATCGATGGCGGCCAGTGAGTTGGCAGTTGCCAGGGTCAAATTATTATGGGCGTGGAAACCTACCGGCACACTAACGGCGTTTACTACGGCGCCAATTCGGGCCTTTACATCTTCCGGCAGCATGGCTCCTGCAGAGTCAGCTACATAGATAACATCAGCCCCGTAGGATTCAAATAATTTAGCCTGTTCTACCACTTTTTCCGGTTCGACCATATGGGATAACATCAAAAAGCCAAAGGTTTTTAAACCTATCTTCTTAGCCATGGCAATATGCTGCTGGGCTATATCGGCCTCGGTAACATGGGTCGCTATCCGTACCGCCTTAGCACCGTAATGACACGCCATTTCTAAGTCTTCCTGGGTACCGATACCCGGTAACAATAAAACTGTCAGGGTTCCTTTTTTAATCACACTGCTGGCGGCCTTCAGCATTTCCTCTTCGCTGATAGCGGACCTGCCGTAGTTAATTGACGAGCCGGCTAAACCATCACCATGGGAAACCTCAATGTATTCCACCCCGGCCGCATCCAGGCCGGCCGCTATGGTGGCAATTTGTTCCGCTGTATACTGGTGACTGATGGCATGGCTACCGTCCCGTAAAGTTGTATCGACTAGATGAATAGACTTTGTACCGCTCATGCTACCTCTCCCTTTTTCAATATTTTAGCTGCCAATTTTTCAGCAACAGCGATGGCTGCTGAAGTTATGATGTCAAGGTTGCCTGAATACTTGGGCAGGAAGTCACCGGCACCTTCAATTTCAATAATTGCGGTTACTCTATTGCCCTCAATGATGGGCGGTACACGTAAACGGTAACCCGGTACGTAACTTTGAATTTGTTTTACTATCGTCTCCACTGATGCCAGGATGGCTTGTTCGTCCGGGTTCTCCACTTCCGCGTAAACAGTATCTGTCATCATCATTGGGGGATCGGCGGGGTTTAGTACGATCAATGCTTTAGCCTTCTCAGCGCCGCCCACAACAGTTAAGGCCTTGGCTGTGGTTTGCGTAAATTCATCGATATTTTGTCTGGTACCCGGCCCGGCACTTTTGCTGGAGATACAAGCAACAATTTCTGCATACTTAACTTTGCTAACTTGGTTAATGGCGTAAACAATTGGCACTGTAGCTTGTCCGCCGCAGGTAACCATGTTTAAATTGGGTTCAGTCTGTACTTGATCCAGGTTTACACAGGGTACTACATAGGGCCCTACTGCCGCCGGCGTCAGGTCGATGGCGATTTTACCCGCAGCTTTCAGCAACGGGGCATGCTGCAGGTGGGGCTTAGCACCGGTGGCATCAAAAACAACTTTAATTTCTTCATCCGCCAATACCGCCTGTACGCCCTCTGTGGAAGTTTTAATGCCCAGGTTGCGGGCCCGTTTAATGCCTTCGGATTCCACGATACCTGTCATTAAAGCCATTTCTAACTGCTCACTGCGAAAAATTTTGTACATGAGGTCTGAACCGATATTACCAGGACCTATCACTGCTACTTTTACCTTTTCCACATTCTCAGCTCCTTTGATGCTAAATAAATTTAAGATTTAAGGTCCCCAGGGTATGGAAGGAAAGTGTAAAAACATCCCCTGCGGCAGCTTCCACGGCGGCGGTGATAGCTCCGGAAAGAATAATTTCACCAGGTTCCAGGGCGATATCAAAAGCGGCCAACTTGTTAGCTAGCCAGGCTACGGCAGCAGCCGGGTGACCCCATACAGCTGCACCCGCCCCGTTGTTGATCATCTCGCCGTTCTTCTCCAGTACCATACCGATATGACGCAAATCCAGCTCTTCAATGGGAACCATGCGGCTGCCCAGAACAAAGCGCGCACTGGACCCGTTATCGGCAACGGTATCCGGGAGCTTAATTTTCCAATCACGGATACGGCTGTCGACAATTTCAATGGCCGGCATGATACCGGTGGTAGCCCGGTAAACATCGGCGATAGTTACCCCGGGGCCCTTGAGCCTGTCTTTTAGAATAAAGGCAAGCTCACCCTCAATACGGGGCCAAATCAATTCATTCCTACGGCAGGGCTGGCCTTCCAAAAGCAGCATATGCTCATACAAATGACCATAATCGGGCTCATCTACTCCTAGTAGCTGCTGCATCCCCTTGCTGGTAAGGCCAATCTTCTTACCGACAACCTTATGGCCCTTTTCAAGCTGCATGCCAACCTGAGCCAGTTGGATCTGGTACGCATCCTCAACACTTAAACCGGGGTACGTATTAGTTAACGTATCGACGGGTGTTTGAGTTTCTTCGGCCTTCAACAACTCAGCCGCTATGGTGCGAATGTCCACGTTTATTGCCTCCTTTTTTCATTATGTTGTGCCACCGCTCTCTAATTGCTGTGGCAATATACTCCGCCAGTTCGGATTTATCCAAACCGGCTTGTAAACCCTCAATTAACCGATGACACCCAAGCTTGGCTTCCTCATGGGGCCCCGGTAAGGCCACCAATCTGGCAATGCCCACCTCACCTACGGCAATTCGGACCCCTTCTTTATGGTGACGGTGATAATCCGGTGTAAACTTAAGGATCCATGGAGTGGCAGCATCCGGGTCTAGACGGCTGATGGCCTCAATGCTGAAGTCTTTATCCTCCGCACCCACTCCACCGGTGGTGATAATTAAGCCATAACCTTGTTCTACAGCCGACTCCAGATAGGAGGCCGCCATTTGTGAATCATCCTCTAAAATACCGCCAAATTTTGTTTTAAACCCGGCTTTCTCCAACGCCCCTAAAATATAGGGGGAATTGGTGTCCACAATTTTACCGGCAATCACTTCACTGCCGGAAGCAAAGACAACGGCCCGGCGGGCAACAGCCTTCCCAATATTATCCGCCAAACGTGCCGAATCAACCAGTACTTGAGACGCTTCCTTTTCTCCCAACGCAATTAAACCCAGTACACCTTCGGAATGTACCATAGCGTTAGACACCAGCTCTACACCGGGTATCTTTTGTAGCTGCTGCAGAATTTCATGTTGTTTACCGGCAATGGCCGCGGCTTCCACCTGACGTGTCAGAACATCAAAGGCAATCATTCCCGGACGCACGTCAACCACCATTATTTCGTTCAACTGCATCCCTAAAGCTGCCGCGGTGGTGGCGGCCACTTCCCCAAGATTAACGTCCTTTAACTCAATTCCCTCAATCCAAAAGGTTGTTTTCTCCAGTAGATCCCATTTCATATCCACTACCCCTTTATCATGTCGAGACTGAAATCAAGCAGCGGAGCATCAATAATGGAGCGACCTACATCAACAATATCTGCTCCCGCATCAATTACTTTCGGCAGTTCATCCAGTGTTAAGCCGCCGGCAAAAGCAATTTGAACCTCATCACGCCAGCCGCCACTCTCAGATGCCTTTGTCACAGCGTGTAAATCATCCAGTTCACCGGTATCAATCATTAAAATGCCTGCTCCTGCCCGAACCGCTTCCACAGCTTCCTCAAGAATCGGATTTGTTTCACCCTTTAGCTGAACAGCGATTAGTCTTTCCTCTTCCAAGGCCTTGGCCCTGCTGACCGCTGCCCCAACCCCGCCAAACATGCGCACATAGTTTTTATCAAGATAGATGAACGGCACATCGGTGATCCGCATACCAGCCCCACCGGTAGCAATCGCCTGGCGTAAAGCCGCTCTTACCTCAGGGGCCACCTTCTTCCAGGCCCCGCAAACAACTTTTATTTTTCCCTGACTTGCTTTAATAAATTCAGCAGCGGCAGTGGCCACCCCCGAGGGTTTGCTAATCAACCCCAGCAACATTTCTTCCGCCTTGGCTACCTGTTCAGCTTCTCCTTTGCCAGTAAGAACAACAGCTCCGTTTACTAGGGAGTGACCCTCCGGAGCAACCCAATCCACATGAAGAGAAAGATTGGTTAACATTTGCTTAAGAGAATTTACACCGGAGAAAAGTCCGGCTTCTTTGGCTCTAATGGTAAATGTAAATTTTTTTTCTTTTAGTGGCAAAAACAGAAATTCCCTGAGTTCCATGTTCATCAACTCCTGCTGTGATTATGTCTGTAACCTAATGCCTGGGAAATTTCCATTGCTGTTTGACAAACCGTTGAGGTTATCTCCTTAAACTTATCTTCTTTAAACCGGGCAACGGGTCCTGATACACTAATGGCTGCACAGGCCCTACTTGAATGATCAAAAATAGGAGCCGCCACACAGGATAAGCCATCCATAATCTCTTCAATATCAAAGGCATAACCCCGACCCCTGATCAGTTCTAGTTCTTTTTCTAATACCTGCGGGTCAGTGATGGTATTTTTTGTGTAACGGGGCAGTCCTTTGGTTTTAACGATTCGCTTAAATTCGTTAGCAGGCAGATATGCCAGGAGAGCTTTACCAACTCCTGTGCAATGCGCCGGTAAACGCATCCCTTGAGCAGAAACAATGCGTATTGATTGATTGCTTTCTCGCTTATCGATATACAAGACTTCCCCTTTATCCAGCACAACCAGATGAACCGTTTCTCCAATCTGCCCAACCAATCGCTCAATATACGGGGCCGCCACCGAACGTACATCCCAGGAAGCCGCAACAATACTGCCAATCTCAAAAAGACGCACACCCAATTTATAGTTGCCGGTAAAGGGTGACTGGTCGATATACCCAAAGTCCCTTAACGTGGCTAACAGACCGTGGACGGTACTTTTAGCGATTCCAAATTTACCGGCAATCTTAGTCAGAGGCACTTCTTCCTGGCATGAAGCTAAATAATCGAGGATCATTAAAGCTTTAGCCACGGAACGTATTTGGGATGTTTCTCCTGTTTTCTTTTCGACATTCCTTTCTAAAATGTTATTAACATACTTTTGAGTATTTACCAAAACTTCTCCCCCCTTCATTAAAATATTAGAAACAAATAGCCTGTTCAGGATTGTCGAACATCATTCGATAATAATTTTACAAAAAAACTTCTTAATTCCACAATAATGAAAAAATTCCCTACTGACTTATATTAACAAGACTTTGAATTAAATATCCCAAAATAATTTGTTCGATATTGTCGCATGACGTTTCTGTGTATAGATATATTCTCCTCATCCTCTTATTTTCCTTTCGACTAATTAAAATTATGTTCGGTATTATCGAATTAATTGTAATTTTTAAATAATTCCAGGAGAAACTTCTTTTTAGTAAAAAATCCTTATACCTGGTATAAAGGGCTAAGGCCAACTACGATAAACTTTTGTCAATCTGTAAATTGAGCTATGGTGTTAGCAATGCCACAATTGCCCCGGGAAGGGGATGAAGCCCGTGTCTAAGGAAACATTAAAGGGATACTGCAAGACCCTAAAGCTGGCCCATGTACCCCGGGCTTATCTGGAGATATCCTACACTGACCGGGAACAGTACCTGACTGACCTGTTTTATGCAGAGATTGCTGCACGCCAGGCCAAAAAAGTGAAAAACCTTATCAAAAAAGCCGGCTTTCCGGCCTTCAAAACCCTGGAGGACTTCCAGTGGCAGCCGGTCATCCTGCCCCAAACCACCACCACAGCCGGCCTTGCAAACCTGGATTTTATCGACCGCCATGAAAATGTGTTGGCCCTTGGGGCTGTGGGCACAGGCCAGACCCACCTGGCCATCGCCCTGGGGATCAGGGCATGTATGGAAGGGTAGACGGTTCGCTTCTTCCGCTGCCTTGACCTGGCCAATGTCCTGCTTGAGAGCAACCGCCAGGGAACACTGGGGAGGTTGATGAAACAACTTGGACGTGCTGACCTTCTCATAATTGACGAACTGGGGTTTGTTCCCCTGCACCGGGAGGGGGCTGAGCTGTTGTTTAATGTGGTTGCCCTAGGCTATGAGCGCCAGAGCGTCATCGTAACATCCAATCTTCAATTCGGCCAGTGGAACACGGTCCTGGGCGACAACCGCCTCACTGCCGCACTGATTGATCGCCTGGCTCACCATGCCCACATTCTGGCTTTTTAAGGCTAAAGTTATCGTTTGCAGAAGGCACTATCGGTCGTGATTCAGGAAAAGTCAGTTTAATAGCCTGCCCCGGCGGTAGTTATGGTTTATTACCGACGGGGCGGCTCCGGGAAACATGTTATATTCTGGTAAACTTTAAGCGTGACGGCAGCCAAACTATGTACTTTTTAATTGCCGAATTCGTTATTTTTCTCTTGCCAAACACACAGTACTCCACTAATAATCATCACTGCACCAATAAACTGATGCAATGTATATGTTTCACCAATAAAAAGGGCAAATATTCCGGAGAAAATTACTATCAGATGAAGAAAATTGGATGCTCTACTTGGTCCTACAGATATTACTCCTTGATTCCAGCATACAAATGAAAGAACTGATGGAAAAAAACCAATATATACAACTGACAGCCACATACCCGGTGATAACTGCTCAAACCGAAATGGTATCTTCATATTTTCCCAAATCAAGAAAGGCACTAGCATAACAATCCCTAGGAATAATGTAGTCAAGAATGTTGCTTTTGAAGGTAAAGATCCCCCCCACTTTTTCATGAGTATAGAATAAATAGCCCAAAAGATGACGGCAAGAATAACAAGTAAATCTCCGTTATTAAACTGTAATTTTTTGAGCAAACCTAGCTGGCCATGAGAAATAACCCAAATTACTCCAAAAAAAGACATTGCTATTCCCAGGCATTGGTGTTTATACAACCGGTCTTTAAGAAAGATAACCGATAAAATGACAATCAACAAAGGTGCAGTGGAATTAACCAAGGAGGCATTAATCGACGTAGTAGATTGCAAAGCAATATACAGCAAGGAATTAAACCCGGCTATCCCTGTCATGGATAATAAAATAAGGAGTCTCCAATTTTTTAGCATCAGTTCTTTACGTTGTTTCCATTCGGCCCAGGCAAAAGGTAGAAAAAACAGAAACCCTAATCCTAAGCGCATAATAGATAAATGAAAAGGGGGAACGGTTTGTACCAAACTCCTGCCAATAACAAAATTGCCACCCCAAAACAAGGTAGAAAACACCAGTAATAAATACGGTTTTCCTTGGAAATATTCTAATGCCTTATGCAGAAATTCCTTGTATCTCAAGTTACCTTCACCCTTCTAATTACATTCGATATGTAAGACTATAAGAAACCCCCCTTGATAAATACATTGTAAGCATTCATCATACATTGTATCTACCAAGAGGGGCTCCAGAGCCATCAGGGGTTTTTATGTTTATATTACCATGCCCTCCCAATAGGCCTTTCTACTCACTACTTTGAGGTAATGAAATTAGACTCTACTTACCTTACTCTTTATCCAAATAATCTTCAATATTTAACTCTTCGAATCCAGGTATTTTTATTGTCTCATATTTGTCTGGAGGTGCATCAAGCGGGCAGGTGGCGTCTATGCCCATTTTGTCAGAAATACCGTCATCGGTTGATGGATCGAGCTTTGAGCCCAGAGAACCGGAAACCAGCATGGTGTCTTTGCCCATCTGACACCTGGTTGCGATGGCCCACTCAACTTCTTCCATGTCAAAAATGTCTACATCGGAGTCCACCACTACAACGTGCTTTACTTCCTGCATGCTGGCAAATGCAGCAAACATAGCATTTTTTGCTTCCCCTTCATGTTTCTTTTCTATTGAAATCACGGCATGGTACCGGCAGGTACCCCCTATGGTTAAATGAACATCTTTTACTGTGGGAACAGTTTGTTTTACCAACTCATATAATGTTGCTTCCCTTGCAAGGCCGCCCAGTAAAAGGTGTTCCTTTGTAGCCGGCAAAATAGTGTGGTAAATTTGCTCATTACGATGGCATATTGCTGTTATCTCAATAACCGGTTTCTCACTGGCCGGGCCGTAATATTTGGGGAACTCGCCAAAGGGGCCCTCAACCTTTCTTACTTTGGGCAGCAGCTTACCTTCCAGGACAATTTCTGCTTCTGCTGGCACTTCAACATCAACTGTCTGGCATTTTACTAGCTTCTGGCTACCATTTTTAAGGGCATTGGCAATCTCCAACTCATCTACCCCTAATGGCACGATAGTTTGTGAGGCTAACAATAGTACCGGGTCAACGCCAATGGCAATAGCAATATCCAGCGGCTGATTTTTCTTCTCAGCCTTCATATAAAATTGCCACAGGTGCCTGGGGAGTATTAAAATGCCCATTTCATTTTTAGAAAAAACCTGCAGCCTGTGAATGGAAACATTCCTCTTACCGGTCTCGGGGTCTTTGCAGATTAAGAGGCCAGCAGTGATATAATGCCCGGCATCCTTTTCATGATGAATGGGAATGGGGAGCTTCATTAAATCGACATTGTCGGTATTTACATTTTCCATAACAGGGGCCTCTTCTCTAGTTACAACTTGGCATGGAATAATATTTTTTTGACATTCACTAATTTTTTGCGCAATGTTGTTTTTGTTAGTACCTAAGGCCTTTGCAAAAAGATCCCTATCATAGGCAATTCCAGACACCACGGGAATATTATAACCTTTTGGGTTATTTAATTTAACAGCAGCCTTGCCATCAAGTTTTTTAATCACGGCAGGCATCTCGAATTTTAGACTTACTTCTCTGGAGACAGTTTTTAATTTCCCTTCATTTTCCAGGTAAGCTAGCCAATCACGTAGTGAAGTTACCACTATACCCCCTCCTTAATTCTATTGTCTTGAATAGTCATGAATCGTTTTTGGCACAGACATCTACTTCATAAGTATTATAATTATTCCAAAATAACACTGGCCGCCGAATGGAATGGTTGTGCATCTACTCCTTCATATTGCCCCTTAAATTCATTATAGTTCTTAGCCCCTTTTAAACATAGGACTGTACTCAAATCCACCTTATATTAATTAAAATGCTTCGAGTAGAATTTCCTTGATTTGTTTTTCACTGGCTTTACGAATATTAAACTTCAGCATGCCACTTTTTAAAGCATCCTTTGCAACATCATCCAACTTGTCTTCTGTTGCTCCTGCGTCCCGTAGTTTTCTTGGCAAGCCGCACAGCACAACCAATCTTTCTACCGCCTTCGGTGCTTCGTAGGCGTCTTCATAAATATCCTTACCTATGAGACATATACCCATAGCCTCGGCGATTTTAACATATTTCTCCGGGCCAGCGGGCACATTAAAATTCATTACATATGGGAGCATAATAGCATTTGCAATACCATGTGGTATGTGGAAGTGCCCTCCCAGTGGGCTGGCAATGGCATGGGACAGCCCTAAATTAGTGTTATTAAATGCTGCTCCTGCCAGTAACTGGGCTTTGAGCATTTCTGTGCGTGCTTCTAAATTGGTACCATTGGTAGTCGCTTGGGGCAGGTATTTATAGATGAGCCTGATGGACTCCAATGCTAGAACATCACAAATCGGCTGACTGGCCAGAGAAGTAAAAGCCTCTATCGCATGGGTCAATGCGTCGAGGCCAGTGGCAGCCGTCATCATTGGTGGTAGGAGTAAAGTTAATTCAGGGTCTAAGAGGGCCAAATCCGGAGCCAGGTATGGGCTGGCAATGGTAAATTTAAGATTTTGGTCTAATTCAGTTAATACAGCAAAAATAGTTACCTCGCTACCAGTACCGGCGGTTGTGGGGATTGCAATAAAAGGAACCCCTTTGTTCTTAACTTTGTTTAGCCCCGCATAATCTAGTAATTTTCCTTCATTTGCAAGCTGTACTCTCGCTCCTTTGGCAGCATCTATTGAGCTGCCTCCCCCAACTGCTACCAGTAAATCAACTTCTTCTTGTTTTGCCATCTCTCTGATCTTTTCTATTGTTTTGGTGCTGGGATCTGATTCCACTTGATCGAAAACGGCATATCTGAGACCTGCCTGAGTCAGAACATTGCTAATCCTTTCTAAAATACCTGCTTTAACAATACCTGGGTCTGTAACAATCATTACTTTATTTGTATTAAAAGCTGCAATCTTTTCAGGAAGCCTTGTAAGGCTTCCTGGCCCGAATTCGATTTCAGTCGGCAGTTTGAAATTGAAACCCTTAGCTATCATGAATACGGCCTCCTCATCACATTTAAAATTTCAAAATGCTATCCAGCTCTTCATTTGAAATATCAAATACTACCCCGTTAGGCCCAAGTTTTTCTGCGTGCATAAACTCAGGGATTCTATTTGCTTCTGATGTAAAACCAGCCTTTTGGTTAAAGTCCAGTTCAACCTGTAAAATCTTCTTTCCCCAATTCCAGAAATCTTCTGCAGTAACTTCTATATTATAGTAACCTTTAATCATATCAAGTAAGGCGCGAAGTGTGTCGGGATCGTTAAATACAGAATAGCTGCAGAATCTGCACAAACCTGTATTGTCTAATGCTGTAGCCTTGATATGATATTCTTTTGCCAGGGCTACCTGTTCTTCAGGTTTGGCCTTTATGAAAGTAGTGCAGCTGGGGCCGGCAGTATGGTCAGCACCCATGGGGGTAACGGCATAAATGGCACCCATCCCCTTGATACCCCGAGGGTCATAAGCCGCCATAGCTTGGCCCTTAACAACAGGAGCTCTGTTAATCCCAAACACCTGACCCGTTACTTTTGCACCCTGGCCTAAAACCCTTCCTAAAACATCTCCCTGGGCAATGGATTGAATTGCTTCTTTCGCCGCAGTAAAATTACCAAAAGGTAGTATTCCCGCTTCCATTGCAATACCGATAGCAGCGCCTACCTCAATGGTATCAAGTCCATAGTCATCACATAATCTATTTAAATATGCTATTTCATCGAGATCTCCTATTCCTAGGTTAGAACCCAGCAGGCAAATGGACTCATATTCAAAACCGCCGGTTATTTCATTACCATCTTTGTCCACATAAATGTTGGAGCAACGAATTATACAGCCCGGAGTACAGGCATGGCCCACCTTGCCACCTCTCTTTGTTTGCAGTTCAGTCATGGCCTCTCCGCTAATTTGGTTTACTTCTTCAAAGGTTCCGGTAGAAAAGTTTCTGGTGGGCAGGGCACCAACGTTATTAATTATGTTTACTAGAACTGCAGTACCATACTTGGGCAATGCATTGCCCGAAACAGGGTTTTTCAAAAGCCCCTGGGCAAATTTTTTGCTGGCATTTTTTACTGCTTCCTTGTCTAATGGCTGTACATACCCGGCATCGGCTCCATCTATTACTACAGCTTTGATTTTTTTGGCACCCATTACAGCACCTACACCACCTCTACCAAACTGGCGGGTAGGAACCCCTTCCTTGTCAGTGGCTGCAATGTTGGCTGCCAACATTTTCTTTTCGCCAGCCTGTCCAATGACGAAGATACTGCATCTTTTACCATGTATTTTATGCAATTTCTCGCTGGCTTCATAACAGCCAAGGCCTACCAGTTCACTGGCGGGCAGTAGCTCAGCACCATCCTTATCCACCTTCAAATAATGCCACTGATCATCCTTAGGTGCTCCTTCAAGAATGATTGCCTTGACACCCAGTTTCCCAAGGTAGAGGCCGGCGGGGCCGCCGGCACTGCCTTCCTTTATACCCCCCGTGAGTGGACTTTTAGTTCCTGCCGAAGTCCTGCTGGAACTAGGTACGTAAGTGCCCGCAAACAACCCTGTACCAAATACCAGCTTGTTCTTAGGGCCCAGGGGATCACAGGTGGGATCTACTTCTGCTGCGATGATAGAATCCACTAGTCCTCTGGCACCAAGTAATTGGTATGAATTAGGCAGGTTCTCTTTTGTTACAGTTCTGTTGCTGACATCAATCCGGTAAACTGTCATTTTACTCAATCCCCCTTTTAGGACCTAGAAGAATAGTCTTGGTATATACAATACTAAGTCAGGTAGATAAGTAACAATGAATAGTACCACAATTGAAACCACAATAAAAGGCATTACTCCTCGGGATAGCTTTTCAACTGAAATCTTGTTGATGGCTGATACCACAAACAATACTACCCCTAGCGGAGGCGTAATAAGTCCAATTACCAGGTTCAAACAAACGATCAATCCGAAGTGAATCGGGTCTATACCCAGTTGTTGTATGATTGGTAAAAATACTGGTACCAAAATGATGATAGCGGCAAAGGTTTCCATCACAGCACCTACAATTAATAGGAAAATATTAATCAAAAGCAGAATAACAAGGGGATATGAGGATAACGACAAGATACCCTGTGCAATGGTTTGCGGAATTTGTTCAATTGCCAGTGTCCAGCCAAAAATATTGGCAGTAGCCACAATCATCATAATTGAAGCTGTTATAACGCCGGTATTTAAAAATACTTCCGTCAAATGCTTTAGTTTAAGCTCCCGGTATATAAAAGCTCCTACGATAAAGGCAACAAAAGAAGCAAAGGCAGCAGCTTCAGTGGGGGTAAATACACCGGAAATGATACCGCCCATCATAATGATTGGTACCAGCAGAGCCGGTCCTGATGACAGTACAGCCTTGAAGATTTCACTCATAGAAGCCATCTCTTCTTTAACCGGGTAGTTTCTTTTCCGGGCATAATAAAATACAAGAGCCGAGAATGCCAATGCCAGCATTACTCCGGGAACAACCCCGGCTAAAAATAATTGGCCGATTGAAGCACCGGCAGCAACCCCATATACGATCATGGTCATACTGGGAGGAATAATCGGCCCCATGATTGATGAAGCTGCGGTGACAGCGGTGCTGAATTCCTTGTCATAACCATCTTCTTCCATGGCCGGAACTAGAATTTTACTCATGGCTGAAGCTTCCGCGTTAGCAGAACCCATTAGGGCCGCCAAAATCATACTGGCAAAAATATTAACGTATGCAAGGCCGCCCTTCAAATGGCCCACCAGGGCCCTGGCTAAATTAATTAACCTTACGGTAATACCGCCAAAATTCATGAGTTCCCCGGCCAGCATGAAAAAGGGGATGGCCATCAGGTTAAAATTGTCTGCCGCCACAAACATTCTTTGAGGCAAATTCATTAGGAATGATAAATTTCCCGTGGAAAGAATATGCGTTAAACCAGTTAAGCCCAGAACAAATGCAATCGGTATACCCAAAGCCAAAAAAACAACAAAGGCGAGCGCTATAACCATTATGCCTTCCCTCCCCCGTTAATTGCTAATGATAATTCTTTAAAAAGATTATCAAGACAATGAATGCACATGACGCCAAAACTGATCGGAACCGCCAAGTAGTTATACATCATTGGCATCCTTAATGCAGGTGAAACTTGAGTCAAAACGGAAGGAGCAAAGGACTGTTTAAAACCATAAACCGTTGCCGTGATTAAAAATCCCAAAATTATTAATTGTGCTACCAGGCTGACAATTGCTCTTAATTTTTCCGGGAGCCTGTCAGTAACAAAATTGATACTAGCTAATTGGGCATGTTTAAAAGCCACACTACCGCCTAAAAAAGTAATCCACACCAGGAGGTATCTGGCAAGTTCTTCAGACCAGAAAATCGAAAAGCCCAGGAAGTAACGGCAAGAGACCTGTATAATAACAATGACTGTCATAACAAAGGCAGCCACCATCACAACATACGAAGCAAACTTATTTATCAATTCACTTGCCTTATGCATTGTTTAACCCCTTTCATAGTCTATAGAAGTTTTACCCCGGCTTAAACTAACCGGGGCAAAACTAAGGTTTTATCAGTGAAAATACTATTTGGTCTCAGCCTTGATTGCTTGTACTTTGTCTACAAACTGCTTAACAAGCGGGTCCTTAGCTGTATGCTTGTCATAAACAGGCTTAGTTGCTTCAATGAAAGGAGTAAGGTCTTTGATTTCGGTTACATTAATATTTTGTTTTTTGATGTTGTTAAGGCACTCCTGATCAACTTGTTTGATATAAGCCTGGTTTTCGTCAATAACTTCCCAGGCTGCTTTCTGCATAATTTCCTGATCCTCTTTGGACAGGTTGTTCCATTTATCCATGTTAATAATGTTAACGGTCGGGAAGGAAAAGTGACTGGAGAGAGAAACATTTTTAGCTACTTCGTAGTGTTTTTCCGCCCAAATCGCACTTAAATCCATTTCCAGACCATCGATAACTCCGGTTTGCAATGCACTGTAAATTTCACCATAAGGCATTGGAGTTGGACTGGTACCAAGGGTATTAAAGATATCCAACATTAACGGGCTTTCTACTACTCTTAATTTTAAACCTTTTAAGTCTTGAGGACTGCTAACGGGGTTCTCAACGGTTACAAAGTGTCTGAATCCTGCATCATAAAAAGCCAAACCTTTTACGTTAATATTTTTTAGAGCATCTAGTAAAGCTTTAGCTTCATCTGTTTTAACAGCCTTACCTAGAACATCATAATTCTGCATTAGGAAAGGTAACTGCAGGCCATCCAAAACAGGTGTGAATCCACTAAAGACGGCCGAGGAAATGAAGCCCATATCGAGAGAACCGTTTTGAATTTGTTCAAGCATATCCCGATCGCCACCCAATTGACGGGCAGGGTAGATATTAATTTTGATTCTTCCGTTAGTTTCTTTCTCCACTTTAGCTTTGAAGGCTTCTGCCGCCTTGTGATACGGATGGGAAACTTGAGTTACGTGCCCAAGCTTAAAGGTAACGGACTTCTGACCATCACTGGTTGAAGCAGCTTTTTCGCCTCCACTGCAACCAACTACCAATAACGCTAAACTAATGATTAACGTACTCAGAAGTAAAAATTTCTTTTTCACAATCATTTCCTCCCCAATAATTAAAATAAAAAATCTGGTGTTGTCCTATTGCATGATTTTTAAGTTAGTATAGCACCTCCTATGCGTGCGACATTATCGTACGATGTTCTTATATTGAATAAAAAAATATTTGATTTTAAAACCCCCCTGTGTTAGGATAGTTGTCATAGACCTCTAAATAAACTATAGTAAGAAAAGTACCATTACTGAGGAGGAGCTATGACAAGATACAGTGATGAATTCAAAT
>JAJZSN010000141.1 GCA_021849745.1 Bacillota bacterium
GGTAAGACCCCTTATAGATGATGAGGTTGATAGGCCAGGTGTGTAAGGACAGCAATGTCTTAAGCTGACTGGTACTAATCGGTCGAGGGTTTGACCTAATTCAGCTATCAGCTGTCAGCTATCAGCTATCAGCAGTGAAAGCACTGCCTGAAGGCTAATGACTATAACTGACAGTGATGATACGGCTACAAGCTTCAAAAACTTCCTCTGTTTAGTTTTGAAAGAACAGCTAAAAAATCTTTTAGCTGACGGCTGACAGCTGATAGCTGACAGCTTCCAAAAAGGAATACCTACATCAAGTCTGGTAATAATGGCGGAGGGGTCACACCTGTTCCCATACCGAACACAGCAGTTAAGCCCTCCAGCGTCGATGGTACTTGGACCGCAGGGTCCTGGGAGAGTAGAACATTGCCAGGCAATTATAAAAAGCACTTCGTGAAAACGAGGTGCTTTTTGTTTTTTTTAGTTGCTTTATTCAACTATTACAGCTGTACCGCTGGTAGTTACCATGAGCATACCGTCTCGGACCACCTCATAATCCAGGTCAACACCAACTACTGCATTAGCGCCTAATTGCCTGGCCCGGGTCGCCATTTCGTCTAAGGCGATTTTCCTGGCTTCAACCAATTTACTCTCATAAGCCCCGGAACGGCCACCAACAATATCAGTAATACTGGCAAAAAAGTCCCTGACTACATTGGCTCCCATGATGGCTTCACCTGATACAATACCTAAATAATCTTTTATTCTTCTTCCTTCAATATTGGCAGTGGTGGTAATAATCAAAAAACCAACCTCCTTTTTATATCATAATATCAAAATATTAATCCCAAAAGCAAGATATGACAAAAATCTTTTAAATAAATAAGGAATAATGGTACTAAATCTATCATAAAATTATGTTAAACGAAACCTAAAGGAGGAACAACTCAGATGAATATAGGCGGGGATTTAGCTGAACTATCTAAAACAGAAAATAGTAATCCGCCGGTTTTAGTTTGTCCGTGTTGTCGAAAAAAAACAGAGTTTTTCAATGTATATTTTGCCGGTAATTTAGAAGCGTTAAGGTGTGGCCTATGTGGAATAGCTTTCCCTAAGTAGATTTTATCTTAAGGAGGTCTTCTTTGTTATGGACTACCTACTAACCTGGATTGAAGGAGAGGAAGTAGGATACCGGTTTATCCCTAAGAGTAATCTCAAGAATATTACCATAGAAGCAGATAAACCCTGCACATTGACAGAAATACGCTATGGGAAGGTAATTGAAGATATTAATTATTACCTTAAAAATAGAGATAGAAACCAAGAAGAGAAGGTGTAAAATAAAGGGACTGAGATAATCAGTCCCTTTGTTTTTACTCTATTGTTTACCTTGCCCCAGTCCATAGTCAATTACCCTAAGGTTTTCATCTAAATTAACGAAAGCTGAGAAGGGATTATGTTTACCGAATTTATATCTTAAATCGGCCCAGGTTACTTGAAAAACTGTATCTTTTTTCCTGATCTCAGCATAAGGGTAACGGGCAAACTGGTTAAAAACTTGTACCGCTGGGGCTTGAGAGGCCGCTGCAATTACCTGGTTATGAGACTTAGGAAGTTCTTCATCAAGGTTAAAAGACCAGGGCCAGACCGAAGCGGTTCCTAAATAATATTTATCTTTTGTCTCCACCACCAGATGCCACTTGTTATAACCCATAAGTGTGGGAATAACACTGGTTTCAGTAATGGAAGTTCCGGGTTTAAAGTTTTGGGTGACGGTTTGTACCAACTGATGCTGCAGTAAAGTCCGGGTGCTTATGTAACCGATAACGAGGGCGAGAACAGTGGCATAAACCTTTCTTTTATTATATGGTATTCTACGGGCAATTACCATGGCGGCAAATAACAAGACAATTATTACAGGATCAATGATGGCCAATATATCCCAGGCGTAGCGAATTGAATTAATGGGCCATAGGGCCATAGTTCCGTAAGATGTCAAAATATCCAGGAAGATGTGTACCCCGGTAGCAAGCCAGGCCCAGAAATAGATGATACGGCCTTTGACCATGGGAAAGAAATAACGTACCAGTAAGGTGATGATCAGAGGTATTATCATTAACCCTGCTAGGGAGTGGGTCAAGCCTCGGTGGTTTTCCAAATATGACACATCGCTGATAAATCGAAAAACGATATCAAGATCAGGGAACTGGGAGCCAAGGCCGGTACTCCAGAAAATAGCACGCTGATTTAAAGGTTCCCTATATTCCACATCATTGGTCTTGCGGATGGCCGACAGGGTCAAACCTACTAAACCATGAGTCAAGTTATCCATAGAAAAACCTCCTCATAAGCAATTATACCACATTTTAACCCTTGGTATAAGCATACATATGAAGAGATTTCAATTCAAGTGGTCTGATATTCTATGGTCTCATCATCAGCGGTGGAGATAAGGCTTTGATCCAAAGTGATTAGCCCGGCGTCTTCCAGTTCTTTAACTACTTCGAACAGAGAATCCCTTTTCTCAGCCGGTAATTGACGTACAAAATTATTGATTTCCTCCGGAGGTACATTATTGGTAAAATGAACCCCGCCATATTTAATGAATTTTTCCATCCTTTTCGCCCCTTATGAATTCTTTATATTAGTGTGGCCTTAATTAGATAAAATATAACAGGTAATTAAGTTTTTTAACCCTGGCTTAACCGGCTTTGGGTACTGCTGTTGCGGGCCACCCACCAGGCCGCAGTGAAAATTAACAGGGCCGTAACCATAAAAACCCCCCGATAAGTAACCAAGGGCGGAAGAATACCGCCGGTGATGGGACCTACCACATTTCCCAGCAAACCAAAACTTGAGGTTATACCAAAAGCGGTGCCTCGTCTGTCGGCAGGAATCAGGGAATTAATCATGGCATTGGTGGTGGGCAGCATACCACCTAATAATATTCCTGATAAAATCCTTAAAAAAATAAACTGACTAATTGAAGTAACCCCGGCGGTGGCGAGAAAAGTAATGGCTGCACCAGAGGTCATAATCAACAACATCCGGCGGTGGCCGTACCGGTCGCTGAGCCTTCCTATCAAAGCAGCCGAAATTGCAGCAAAAACTCCACCTAGGGCAATGATAATCCCTGTCAGGGTGGCCAGGTATTTAACCGACGGATCTAGGACTTTCAAAAATGTAGGGACAATGGGCAGCACAATCATGGTCCCGAACTGAACCAGGAAATTGACTAAGCACAAGGCCACAAGCCCCTTGAGGGATAAGAGGTAGCGGAAAGAACCCCAGAATGATTCATTAATTTTTGCGGAGTTCGTAATAAAGGGTTCTTTGACTAGAAAATGGACCAACAGCCCGGCTGAGAGGCTGAACAGGGCCATGACCAGGAAAGCCAACTGAAAACCTCCCGCATCTACTAGGATGCCTCCTAATAAAGGCCCTAACGTACTGCCCACAATCATGGCATTCTGAAAAAAACCCAGGGCCGCCCCCACCTTTTCCTTAGGGGTAAAGCTGGTGACCAAAGCGATGGCGGCAGAAACAAAACCGCCTAAGATTCCCTGGATACTGCGCAGGATGAGGAACTGCCAGACATTGGCAGCAAAAGCCATGAGTAGTGTAAGTATAGCATTGCTGAAGAGAACCCTTTCCACCATGATTTTGCGTCCATAACGGTCAGCCACATTTCCCCAGATAGGGCCGGTAAAACTGGCAAAAAAAGCGCTGGCCCCCATGAGGATTCCAGCCCAGAAACCTTTGGAATGGATCTCTGTGATACCCAACTCCGCTACATAAATTGGGATAAAACTCATGATAAAAGTTATGGTCATCATGCCTGATAATTGGGCTAACCACATGATGAACAGATTACGTTTCCAATTATTCACGGGCAACCTTCTTTCACAAATAAGAATTGGCACATATAAAGTATGGACTGATATTAAAAGCTTATACGAATTTCGACAATATGTAAATTCCAGGAGGGAAAAAATATGGAACACTGGCGAAAGTCGAGCGATGTTAGCAACGGGGTACCCCCTGATTCGGATACCAGTCAAGGACGATTATATGAAAATAAAGTCATGATGGGTATAGATATAAACCGGCAGGAACTATTTCGCATTGAAGGGGAAGACTAGTATACTTCTGATTGTCTCCGGTTATAATAAATAATAAATTTACACTGACCGGAGGTGAAAAAGATGAACATAAGAAAAATATTACTTTCAACCGGACTTATAATATTATTGGCTGGAGTGGTTTTTACCCTGCAAAAGGATTGGCAGGTTACCAGAAAACCCGAAATATCCCGGGAAGGAAATAATTTGCCCCTTAGGCCCCAAAACACTAAAACCGTTCCCGAAGAAGTAAAGGACAGCAAGGTTGTCAAACCGGTAGTTTTAAGTACGGCTAAAGAAGGATGGGGTTTTAGAAAAAATAAAGAACACCGGACTCCGGAAATAACAGCTCACCAAAAAGAACTTGTAGATAAATATGGAATATATTTTGTGGCTGATGAAAAAACCAAGGCTATTGTCCTTACCTTCGATTTGGGTTATGAAAATGGTTATACGGGAAGAATTCTCGATACCCTCGATAAACACCAGGTAAAAGCTATTTTTTTTGTAACCGGTCCATGGCTTAAAGAAAATCCTGAATTAGCTCAACGAATGGTTAAAGAGGGGCATATTATCGGTAATCATACCTGGTCTCATCCTAGTTTGCCAACCCTTGACAAGAAGGCCTTTATGGCAGACATCAAAAAACTAGAGAATGATATTGTCGAAACCACCGGTCAAAGACAGAT
>JAJZSN010000142.1 GCA_021849745.1 Bacillota bacterium
TTCCGATCTCGGTATCCCGCACCAGCCAGTCTTCGTCCCGGGCCGCTTCCTCCAAAGCCGCAGCAGCTACTTCGGCTTTGAGCATGCCCAATGCTTTGGCTGCCTTAGCCCGCACCTTGGGGGACTCGTCGGCCAAGGCCTTGATGAGAGGCTCTATCCCCCTGACCAGACCCAACTGGCCCAGGGCTTGGGCCGCCTGAACCCGCACTTCGTGAGCATTATCACCCAAAGCAGTCAGTAAGGTTTCATGGGATACATCATCTCCCAATTGGGCTAAAATCTCTATAATATAACCCTTTTTCACCGTTGAGGCAAAAGGGTACGCCTGAACCAATAGAGGCGCCGACAGGTTGCTGCAATTAACCAGCACCTGAGCCACCCTAGCCGGTAAATATTGTTTCGATTTATCAAGGGCATCTATCAGTCCATCAACCAGTTCTCTATCCGCTAGATTGCTAAGAGCCTCCACAGCGGCCATTTGGGTTGCGCCATCTTTATGGCCCAGTAAGTCCATTAATACAGGCCCGCAACCGTCTGGAGCAATAACTCTCACCACCTCAATGGCCGTAAGCCTCTTGGAAGCTTCCCAGTGACGGCAATCTTCCAGCCACCGGCCAGCTAGACCAGAATGTTCCAGGGCGACCCTAATTTGTTCCCGCAGTTCATTATCCAAGTCGGGCCACTTATTGAGAAATAAATCAACCTGTTCTTCCCGGTCCAGGTCATTCAATTTCCGAGCTAATTCTTCGGGGTTTCCTTTTACAGAAGACAGCCTCTCCCCAAGGTCGCTCTGGGATTGGTTTTTACCCCTCAATTTATTAATAAGGTCTTGAAATACCATATTCTACCCTCCTTTATGACCAGATTCGCCATAATGGGGATAGTTTCTACAAAGTTTGGTTAATTCCTGCCGCTTATAACTACCTACTCCTGGAAAAAAGCCTTATAGCCCTTATACAAGACGAAAACATCCCCTTTGCTGGCCAGCTCCATGGGGGCATGCATGGATAACAGGGCCACCCCGCAGTCCAGCACATCCATCCCTAGGTTTGCCATAAACATAGCAATGGTTCCGCCACCACCTTTGTCCACCGCCCCCAGTTCACCCGTCTGCCAGGGGATACCCTTTTTGTTAAACAACTGCCGCACATAGGCCACAAATTCGGCATTAGCATCACTGGTAGCGGATTTGCCCCGGGATCCGGTGTACTTGGTAAGAACTACGCCGCCACCAAGCCTAGAAGCATTCATCTTTTCCATAACACCTTCATAGTTGGGGTCCAAGGCGGCGTTAACATCGGCCGATAAAGCACGGGAACCGGCCAATGCCCTCCGGCAGATCAATTCGTTATAGTTACCCGAAGTCAAAGCAATTACTTCGGCTACGAAATTCTCCAAAAAAGCAGATTGCATCCCGGTGTTACCGGCGCTGCCGGTTTCCTCTTTATCGGCAAATAAACCTAGAGCAGTGAGCTCAGGCGTTCCGGTTTCCAGAATGGCCCGCAAGGCCGCATAGGAACAGACCCGGTCATCCTGGCCGTAGGCCCCTATAATGCCCCGATCCAGACCAACGTCCCTGGCTTTGCCTGCAGGAACCGCCTCCAGTTCGGCGCTGATGAAATCTTCTTCCACAATACCGTATTCCCCGTGGAGTTTTTCCAGGATGGCTAGTTTTACTTTCTCCTTGAGGTCTTCTTCCCGCAAGGGGATACTGCCGATTAGCAAGTTGAGACCTTCACCGGTAATGGCTTCGGTCATCTTTTTTTCCATCTGCTCCTGAGCCAGGTGGGGGAGAAGATCGCTGATAATCAGGACGGGATCCTGTTCATCCTCTCCGATGGTCACTTCTATTTTAGTACCATCACCTTTGATAATTACCCCGTGGAGGGCCAGGGGAATGGTTACCCACTGGTACTTTTTGATTCCGCCGTAATAATGGGTTTTGAACCAGGCCAAGCCTTCGGCTTCATACAGAGGGTTGGGCTTCAGATCAAGGCGGGGGGCATCCAGGTGGGCGCCGATGATGTTCATTCCCTTTTCTAAGGGTTGCCGTCCGATGACTGCCATGATTAGGGCCTTTCCCCGGTTAAGGCTGTAAACCTTGGTTCCGGGCGCCAGAGTTTGACCGGAGGCAATTAATTCTTCTAAAGGTTGAAAACCGCTTTCTTCCGCCAGTCTGACCATAAATTGGGCCGCTTTGCGCTCAGTTTTGCCCTGGTTAAGAAACTTTTTGTATTCTTCGGCGAAGGCGAATACCCCTTGTTCGTCCCCGAATGGCAGAACGCTCCAGACATTACGGTCTTTCTTCAGAAGTTTATCATGCAATTCCTTACCCTTTGTCTTATCATTCATATTTTAAATCTCCTTTCCCTTTCATTGTACCATAAAATGGCAGCCATGAAAAAACAGCCCTCTCCAGGCTGTTTTTCTTAACTTATGTAATATCCCCGGTTCTTATACAACGAACTAGATGTTCAGGGATGATAAGAAGTTAAAGAAATAGGGGGCCAGTTCCGATGTGCTTACCCTATGGCTTAGGAATGTAATTAAGGTAGCCTTACCACCGACAGCTCCGATGGTGAGGAGGGGTTTCAGGACTGCTAAAGTAACGAGGACGCTGAAGCCGTTTTTAGCCACCCCTATGGCCAACCCGGATATGCGATCCAGAGCTTTGAGGGCACCGGGAGTTGTTTTGTAAAAAATGTATGTCAACTTCAGAATCCCTCTGTCGATGGCCACTGTGAGGAAAAGGAAGACCCCCAAGCTTACTACCATCCCCGCTGCCAGGTAAGCAAGGGCCTAGCCCAAGGTTTCCACCCCCGGAGCTTGGGCCAATTGTTCCAAATCCTTCACCATGTTTATCATTTGCTGGGCGTATTCGCCCGGAATTTTAAACTGACTGACTCGCTCCGCAACCTGGGCAAAAGATACCTTTTCCAGGCTTATTTCAGCTACCTGGGCAGGCAAGGGAAGAATGTCGGTAATCACCGGCACCAGCATTTTATCTAAACCAAATTGATTGTTGAGAAAATCTGTTACAGGACGGTACAGGAAAAAGGCACCGGCTAGACCGGCAATGTGGCAAATTAGTCCGGCCATACTCATTACCAAACCGTTCCGGTATCCGCCATAGGCCCCCAACAATAATGTGGCCAAAATAAACCCGTCGATAACGTTCATTGCAAACTCCGCCCTTCTCCGGCGACTAAAGTTTTAACAATGAATAGTTCGACAAAAATGTTTTTTTCCCTTTATTAACCGCTTTTTTTACCAATAGTATGCAACCATTCAACCCATTGCTCCAAACCGGTTTGTTGTCGGCTGGAAACCTCGAAAATCTTGATTTCCGGGTTGATACTAAGGATATCTCGTTTCAGATTGACTAGGTTAACGTCACAGAAGTCCAGCAGATCCATTTTATTTAACACCGCTGCTGTTGATTCCTTGAAAATTAATGGGTATTTCAAGGGTTTATCATCGCCTTCGATGATACTTAATACTACTACTTTATATTCTTCCCCCAGGCTAAATTCCACCGGGCAAACCAGGTTGCCTACATTTTCAATAACCATCAGATCTAATTGAGCCAGGTTAAAATGGGGTAAGGCCTTTTGGACCATCTGGGCATCCAGGTGGCATGCTCCTCCGGTATTAATTTGATATACAGGCACCCCATGGGCCTCAATGCGTTCAGCATCTTTAGCGGTATAGATATCTCCTTCGATAACCCCTACCCGCAATTGGCCTTTCAGCCTTTCCAGGGTTCTTTCCAGCAGGGTGGTTTTCCCTGCACCAGGGGAACCCATGATGTTAAGAGCGGTTATTCCGGCCCGGTGAAAGATGTCCTTGTTTTGGGCCGCCAGTTGGTCATTGGTAGCCAAAACATTGGTTTTAATGGCAATCTCCATCTATTCTACCTCCATACTCTCAAGGGCCAGTTCGCGGCCCTGGGTAACGTCCACTGCAAGGGAGCCGCAACCAGGACACCTGAAGTGAAACTCTACCGGTTCACTTTCCTGTTGACATTCCCTGCACTTTATTTTTATGGGCACCTGGATAATCTCCAGTTGGGCTCCTTCAACCACTGTACCTTGAGCAAAAGCGGAGAAACAAAACTCTAGGGCCTCAGGAACAGCATTGGTCAAGCTACCTATCCGCAAAGTTACTTTCTTCACCGTTACCCCTGGATAATCCTCCAGGTGGCGGGTAAGAATATCAAAAATACTGGCCATCAGAGACATTTCATGCATGGGCGTCACTCCGTATGTTTTTTATTAACCTGAGGAGAGGATCCGGTAATCATAGCAATCAGCAACTTACCCCCGGTAATGAAAACCAGGTAGACATGAACAATGACGGTACTGACAAAAACCCAGGTAACCAGATAATGAACCAATCTTACTAAGGACATACCTCCAAGGAGATGGCCCAAATAGCCCAAGGGCCCTGGCCAATAAAGAATAAAACCGGTTAAGGCCTGGACAACAATCAAAAAAAACCATAACGTATAAGTCGCCTTTTGTCCAGGGTTGTATTTGTCTTCGGTAGGCATGCTTTTGCTCAGAAATATATAATACTTAATAAGTTCCGGAAGACTCCGCAAATCTCGGAGCCTGAATATTAATTTAACCAAATCCCCCTGGTGGAAAACGTAAAACAGCTTATATAATGCTACAGTTACCAGTATATACATAAAAATAAAATGAACCAACCGGGCAATATCCATGGATGGAAAAAGAGAAAAACCGACAGAGGAATTTGTATAT
>JAJZSN010000143.1 GCA_021849745.1 Bacillota bacterium
GTAAGTACTAGCTTGTCAAGGAAGATAGGGCAAAGTAGCCTGACTGATATAACTTAGGGTAGAACCAGATTCTGTACCCTGCAAGCTGAAACACCGGTTCATCTCGCTTTAGGAATTTCCTCTCCGGCTTATTTTTTTCTTGATTGGTGTTTGTAGATACTTTCTTTTGATGTACTGCTTGCTCTTTGGCTTTAACCGCAATAACCTTAACGCTATCGGCCGTTTCCGCATTTGAATGAACCCGTTCGTTAACATGGGAGCCTAGGTTAAAGATTACCACTATTAACAATAGAAAAGGAGCCAATCTGTGTCCAAGACCCCGTATTAGTTTTTCCACAATATTACTCCTTTGCCTTGTAAGTATATCTGAATAATTTCATATAAATTCTACCACAAACCTACAATAGCTTCAATTAATAAACAGGATTAAAATAGGACGACTCCTATAAAAGCCGTCCACACGATGCGATTCCACAGTTATTATTTGATCAGGTTCATCAGGGTTGACAATATTGGCTACCTCAGATTTATTGATAACCCAGATTTCCTTTACAAGCTCCGTTAATTGTTCTTCAAACCATGCCAGGGATAAATTCCAAGGCAATTTAAAGTTTCCTTCCTGCCCTTGCCCATTTGAGAAAATTTGTTCTTGCCCGATGATGCTACAGGGGAGCCCTTCTACCCTGATGATTGTTACTAAGATTTTTTCATCCATTATTTAGAGCTGGCTTCCACAGCCTTTTTTTCTTTGAGAGCCTTAAGAACCATTTCGGGAGTAATAGGCAGGTTGTAGAATCTTACACCAATAGCATCGTATATCGCATTGGTAATGGCCGGGAAAGTAGGCTGAACGGCGCCTTCACCTGTTTCCTTAACCCCAAAAGGAGCAGTATGGTCATAACTCTCTACTATATTGGTATCCATTTCCGGCATTTCCATGGTTGTAGGAGTTTTGTAATCATGGAAGTTGGGATTTAAATGCTTACCGTTGGCATCTAACTTCTGGTCTTCGTAAAGGCAGGCTCCCAAATTAAACATAATGGAACCTTCCACCTGTCCATCCACGCTCATAGGGTTGACCGGCGTACCGCAATCTCCGGCTTCAGTTACCTTCTTCACATAAATCCGGCCGGTTTCCACATCTACTTCTACTTCGTGGACCTGAGCGCTAAAACCAAAGGTGGGTGAGTGACCGATATTAGCACCCTGCACTCTGTTGCCGGTAACGATATCAATCCCCTTACGCCGCGGGGGTGAGAAGTTACCCAGACCAACCAAGGAGCCGTTAATGCTAGTATAAGCTTCGACAACTTTTTCCCAAGGGATGCGTTTTTTAGTCTCATACATGGAGTAGACCTCACGATTTTTCAAGACCAGTTGATCTGCCCGGACGCCAAGCATACCTGCAGCCGTTTCTTTAATTTTTTGGTTAATTTCCACACAGGCCATCTTAATGGCGGCCCCGGAGGCATAGGTCAAGCGGCTGGCAAAACTGCCTAAATCAAAGGCCCCAATTTCAGTATCACCTGACTGGACATGGACATCTTCATAATGGACCCCTAGTTCCTCGGCCACCATCTGGGCCATAACGGTATTACAGCCCTGACCAATATCAGCGGCGGCGCACATCAGGGTAACACCCGCCTCGGTATCGACCCTAATCATAACCGAAGTATGAGGCTTATAGTTCTGGTAGAGAGTATAGGCTGTACCGGAAATATAATAACCACCGGCTATACCGATGCCTTTACCGAAAGGCAGCTTCCCATGCTTTTCAAGGAATCCCGATTTTTCAACCGCTGTTTCCAGGCATTTTTTGTACTCGGAATGGGGTACGAACATATTATTGATACAGGTATGGCTCGACTCTATAGCGTTTTTCATCTTCAGTTCGTAAGGGCTTATGCCCATCACTTCAGCCAATTCATCCATAATACATTCCAAAGCCCACCTGGGCTGAACCCCACCAAGACCCCTCATGGCCCCGGTGCTGGGCTTATTGGTATATACGCTTCTTCCCCGGAACCTCACGTTAGGAACCTCGTAGGGCAGGTGAAGCATGGATGCGGTGTAGAAGAGTACGACCATACCCCAACCGGAGTAAGCGCCTTTATCCAAGGTATTGTCAAAATCTATCGCTTTGATGTAGCCCTCTTTGTCCAGACCCATTTTAACTTTCATGTGGCATGGATGACGACCTTTATTAGTAAAAAATACTTCATTGCGTTCAAAAGTTACACTAACGGGCCGACCAATTTTCCTTGATAGCAAACTGGCCACAAATTCCGCTATCGAGGCTTCACCTTTCCCGCCAAAGCCTCCGCCTATAGCAGGAAGGGTTACTCTGATTTTGTTCATAGGGATTTCTAGTACAATGGACAACTGGCGGTGCAGGTAATGGGGAATCTGGGTACTGGCCCATAAATGCATTTGACCGCTTTGGGGGTCATAACTGGCCAAGGCTGTCTGGGGCTCAAGAAAACCGTGTTGGGGGTAGTTGGTGTGGAATTCTCTTTCCAGAACGTACTCACATTCAGCAAAAGCCTTGTCAATGTCTCCGTAGACCTGTTCACCTTCGTGCAAGATGTTTTTGGGACTGTCTTCATGAATCAGAACTTCACCGGCCCGGGCCATGGATTCAAAGGGATCCAGCAGTACCGGCAGGGGCTCATATTCCACCTCGATTAATTCCAGGGCCGCTTCCGCAGTTTCTTCATCCACGGCGGCAACTGCAGCCACTCCTTCACCATAAAAACGAACTTTACCTATGGCCAAAACCGTCTCATTGGCCGCCTGAGGCACAATCCCCCACTTGTTAGGGGCTTCCTCCCCAGTGATTACCGCAAGAACACCCGGAAGCTCCAAAGCTTTGCTGTAATCAATCTTTTTAATAATGGCGTGGGCATAGGTACTGCGTTTTATTTTTCCGTAAACCATGCCGGGCAAGATCATATCACCTGTGTAAACAGCTTCACCTTTAACCTTGACCGGGCCATCTACCCGTGGTACGCTTCTGCCTACTTGGGTAAATCTTTTTTCATCTTGATAGGCCGGGACACCCTCGAGATTCCACCCACCGGGTGTTAGATTCCACTTAGTTTTCAGGTCTTTGTCCGCCATTATTTCACCCCCTCTTTTGACCAAACCTCGGCTGCTGCCTGAACAGCTTCAATTATCCTTTTATAACCGGTACAGCGGCAAATGTTACCGCTTAATTCATGCTTAATGTCATACAAAGTAGGCTTGGGGTTCCTATCCAGCAAACCTTTGGCCGACATAATCATGCCCGGTGTGCAGAAACCGCATTGAACAGCTCCGTGATCAACAAAAGCTTGTTGAATAGGATGTAAAGCCCCGCCTTCCTGAATCAGACCTTCAACTGTGGTAATCTTTTTGCCTTGGCAGGCTATGGCTAGCTTTAGACAGGCCAACTCCGGTTTGCCGTCAATTAAAACGGTGCAGGCTCCACAGTCGCCCTCACCGCAGCCTTTCTTGGTTCCGAAAAGTCCTGCTTTTTTCCTGATCACATCAAGGAGCAAATCCCTGTCATTAACGGCTACTTCATAAAGCCTACCGTTAATATCTAATTCAATCAGTTTTTTCACCCGTTACACCCCCTTGGCAGCATCATAAGTCTCTTTAAGCAGCCTACGGGCCAGGACTTTGACTATTTCACGGCGGTACTCTGCAGAGGCCCGGATGTCATCGATTGGCTTAGCTTCACCCTGAGCAGCTTCAGCGGCCTTTTCGATGAGTGCTTCACTTAACTTCTGCCCAATTAAAAGAGGAGGAACCTCCTTTGATACCAAAGGTCTTGGATAAACCGAACCCATGACCAGCTTGACATTTTTGATGGTTTCGCCATCGGTTTCCAACTCAATATTTACCGCCATATTAACTATATCGATTTCCATGGCATCCCTGCGGCCCATATACGTATAGCGACAGGCTGACTGGGGTACAGGTTCCGGCAGAATAAAATTGGTCAACATTTCGCCTTCTGCTAGGTTAGTTTTCCGGACGTTCTGAATGAAGTCTTCCAGGAGCAGTTCCCGCTCCCCGGAAAGGCTGTTGATGACAACTTTTGTACCCAGGGCCACCAGTGGGATGGGAGTATCAGCCGCCGGAGAGGCATTGCAAGTATTACCTCCGAGACTGGCCATGTGCCTTACCTGAGAAGAACCGACTTCTCCTGCGGCATAAGCAAGGGCAGGGTACTTCGCCTTAAGTTCCTCGGAAAACTGAATCTCTGCCAGCTTGGTGTTGGCCCCAATAACTGCACCTTTTCCTTCCTCGCAGACGATTCCTTTGAACTCTTCTACCCCATTGATGTCGATGAGGTATTCCGGACTAATTGCTTTTGCCTTCATCAGTACCATCAAATCGGTGCCGCCGGCGAGGATTTTGGCCTTGTTGCCCAGACGGCTGACCAATTCCAGGGTTTCCCTAGAGGTCTTTGGTGCGAAATACTCAAAATGATTCAAAAACATCTTAATTAAGCCACCTCCTTTATTTATCTTAGAAAACAACAGGGGTCTTCAGGTATTGACCGGTGTAATCCTGTATAGTTGCCCGACCATGCTTAATATAAAATATTTCGAATTCGGGATTGTCAGGGGTTTCAAAAATTGCTTTTAGCCGGTCATCCATATCAAGCATTTTTTTCTTGATGTTCATATCAATACCGAAAATAACATCTCCGGCGACCCTCACAGTGGTAAAATCCTGGGATGTTGAACAGAACTCTACCGGCGGAT
>JAJZSN010000045.1 GCA_021849745.1 Bacillota bacterium
CCTACCCCAAGGGCTTGTTCTGTTATTGGACGAAAGAGAAACGCCTAAACGGTGTCGGTGATAAACGGGAATCGCCCCCGTCATTTTCGGTTCCGATATTGCCGTCAACTAGCGTGATTAATAACAATTTATCATCATACTTATTAAAAAATTTAAAAGTATATCTTTGGTTTATATACCACTCTAGCGGATGAAAAGTAAATTCAATAATTATAGGTGTTTTTTTATCTGCAATGTTTTTTAATGGTAGACCAAAATCACCTTCAATAGTATAGTTTAACAGATTTTCTATATAATATTCAGCCTGTTTCTTCTCAGGGGTTAAATAAAACCCATAACCAAAATCAAGTTCATTACCAATATTATAATCAGCTTTTACACCCAGTAAACATAAGCGCTTCCAATTATAAAGAGTTGTACCATGATACCATTTATCTTTGTTTAGATATTTATCTATTTTTCCATCCAAAAGAAAATTACCTCCCATCTATCTAAAATATTAGACAAAGTAGAGGAAATTCCTTCAAGAAAAGAGAATATTATATAAATTATGTAAAATGGATACCCTGTAAACACTTTAAGTAACAAAAAGGGAGAGATACAAATGATAAAATTGAATGAATGTTTAGCTTGTAATCATAAGGATTGTAAAGATATCAATACCGGTAACTTTATTATCCCGTCAAGAGAAATCGACCCAGATAAAGTCAAAATCATTATGATTTCCGAAGCGCCTCCTGATGATTTAAGAGATTACTTTTATTCTGAGGGGAATCAAAGCAAAAGGATTATGATAGCAGAGGATTTAAAAGAAGCATTGGAAATAATAAAAGTATAAACTTCCTACCCCCTATCCATAAAATGTTCTAAGGCCGCCTTCAAGGCCCTCCCCTTAGTCAAAGTCTCCAAATATTCTGCCTGGGGGTCGGAATCGGCCACGATGCCACCACCTACTTGGTAATAGATTTTATCATCCTTAATCACAAAAGTCCGGATGACGATATTCAAATCAGCATCCCCGTTAAAAGAAATATACCCGATGGAGCCGGTGTAAATCCCCCTTTTCACCGGCTCCAGTTCATCAATAATCTCCATGGCGCGAATCTTGGGCGCTCCGGTGATGGAGCCGCCGGGGAAGCTGGCCTCCAGGACGTCGACGATGGTCTTCTCCGGGGGCAGGGTTCCTTCCACGGTGGACACCAGGTGGAACACGGTAGCGTATTCTTCCAGCCTGATGAGGTCTGGGACTCGGACTGACCCGGTGGTACAAACCCGTCCCAGGTCATTGCGTTCCAAGTCAATAATCATCACCAGTTCCGCCCGATCCTTGGCGCTGTTGAGCAACTCTTCCCGGTTGGCCCGGTCGCTGGCTTCATCATGGCCCCGAGGCCGAGTCCCTTTGATGGGCCGTGTTTCAACAAGGTTGTCCCGGCGGAGGAGGTAACGTTCAGGAGAAGCGCTTGCTATGACCACTTCGGGGTAGTTGAGAAAACCGGCGAAGGGGGCCGGGTTAATGGAACGGAGGGTTTTATACACCTCGAAGGGCTCGGCCGGCAGATGGGCGGAAAAACGTTGGGACAAGTTCACTTGAAAGATGTCCCCTGCTCCAATATAGTCTTTGGCCTTCTGGACCGCCTGGCGGTAGTCTTCAGGGGTGAAATTAGGGGTGAGGTTAAGCTCTTCCGCCACCCTCGCCGGGGCCGCCTTTGTCAAGGTAGGGCCGAGGAGAAGTTCCTTGGCTTGATCAAGCCTCTGAACGGCCCTGGTTTCCCTGGCCCCATCCTCTTTCGCAGGATAGCCGGTGGCGGAGACTAACCAAAGTTCTTCTTGATGATCATAAATAATTACCGTATCATAGAACCCCAGAACACAATCGGGGATGGCCAGATCGTCCTCGGCGGTGGAGGGTAAAACCTCCAACTGTTCCCCCAAGTCATAGGCAAAGTAACCCACCGCTCCTCCCAGTAATGGGGGAAGGTCAGGGGCTTTGGGCAGGGAATACCTCGCCAGCAGGGTTTTCAAAAGGCTAAAAGGATTGCTGGGAATAAACTCCCTGAACTCCTCCGTTTCAACCTCGCAACGACTGCCTTTAGATTTAAACACTAGAAAAGGATCGGCCCCCAGAAAGGAGTAGCGGCCCAGGCCTAGAGGGTTGACCCCGCTGTCCAGGAAAAAGCTGTAGGGGCGGTCCTTTATTTTTTCGTAGACTTCAACGGTGGTTAGGGTTGAAATAACTTTTTCGATTTTAGGCAGAATAGTCATTTTCGTACTCCTTTTGGCAGCAGGGGAAAATAAAAAAGCCCAGCGCAAAAGCACTGGTGCTCACCCCTCAGCTCCGAGTCGTCTCATCTCTACCCATCTCTACTAACCTTAACTCAACTCTGCTTGAAATTTTCCACAAATTAATCTATCATATTCCGTGCCGGATGTCAAACACCGACGGCATTATTTCAGACCCTGGAGGGCAAAAAAGTCTGCCCATTTCCGGGCAGACTTAAGTAATTATAAACAACGGTATTGGGTACGATTTTATAAAACTTGTTGGGAGAAGGAGGAAAGTTTACAATGAAAGGGTACTTTTGAACGTACAGATTTACTGCCTTTTGTTGTTCCGCCTCATCAGTTACAAGAGCGGCGGTTCCGGAAATCTGCAGGCCTTTAATCTTACTCCAGTCGGGGTAATCTTCATCCACGGTAAAAGCGACCTTGGAATTGACGGTGAGGTTACGGATTTTACTGGTTTCCGGGTTGCTGGAGAAGTAGAGGGTGGTTCCGTCGTTGACATACTCAACGGTTGAGGCCCAGGGTTGATCCCCTGAGATGGTGGCCAGGGTGCCGATGTTGTGTTGGGCCAGGTACTTGACGACAGTTTCTTTTAAATCACTCATAGTTTGAAGCCTCCTCAAATAGGTTTAAGATGGTTTGATATAAAACCATCCCTATATAGCAATTATAGTTTTATATAAAACTATTGTCAAGAAAAAAATGAGCTTTTTTAAGAGCTCAAGTTATCAAGCATTTTTCCTAATACCCTGGCGACCACGGCTAATTCCTCCTGGTCAATTCCTTTAAGAAGCAGGTTGTTCATTTCTTCGGAAACTTTTTCATATATATCTTTACGTTTATAACTTTCTTCCGTCAATTGGATGATGGTTGCCCGCCGGTCGCAGGGGTCGGGCAGTCGTCTGACCAAGCCGTGTTTTTCCAGGCGGTTGACCATGGTGGTCATGGTCGATTTGTCCAGTTGAGTTTCGGCGGCCAGTTGGTTCATGTTGACATTATCTTTCTGCCAAAGGGCAAAAAGGATTTTACCCAGGCCGGGAGTGACATCCCGAACCCCTTCCTTTTTTAGCAGGACAGCCAAATGACTATTGGATTTCTGATGGAGTTTACTGATGAGATAACCCAGGTTGCTTGTTACTTTAATCAATTTAATCCACTCCAAAATAGTTTTATGCCATACTATTATAATTTTACCCCTTTGTCAAGGAAATTATTGTTTGAATAAGAAGGATTTTGGCCGATTATATTGAATTTTGGATTTATAGAAACTCAGGGGGGCATTATGTTAAAGCAACTTGAAGAAGGCAAAAATACAGTTCTTTATTTTTATGATTCTGAACAGGATAAGCTTGTTAACTGTAAGGCGCACCTAAGTTCAGTTGGTGAGCAGCTTATTATTTTCCTAGAGTCTTTTCCCGGAAAGGGAAAAGTTCCGGGGGGGAAAATCCTTATTTCCTTCGCTGAAGACCAGGGATTGTACTTATATACCTCAACCATAGATAAAATCAAACAACATGGGGATTATATTCAGCTTACCTGTAATAGATTGCAATTGATGGACTCCCAGCAGAGAAGGCGTTATGTCAGGGTGGAGGTCAATATGCCTGTTCAATTAATGGTTGACACCAATCCCTTATCGGAAAACTATAATCCCGCCAATCAGCTTTTTTGCGATGGGGAAGTTATTAATATCAGCGGGGGAGGTTTGCATCTTCGCACCAAAACACCGCTGCCACCTAATACTTTATTGGGGTTTTATTTTGAAGTACCGGGGTTGGGTCAGATTGATGCCTTGGCTGAGGTGGTTCGGGTGGTGGAAAAACCGGATGGTTTTTATATGGGGTTAAAGTTTGTAGGGTTAAGACCGGAATTGGAGATGAATTTAATCAATTACGTCAATCAGCAGCAGTTATACCAGAAGAAATCCGAGAATGGCACGCCCTTTAAAGCGGCTATCATGGCTTTGAGCAGCCAGGAAGAGATGGATATCCAGTTTGGGCTGGTGAAATATCAGGGCATTGATCTTAGCCACTTACAGGGTAAGACCAGCAAGGCTATCATCAGAGAACTGGACTTTTTCGGGATGAAGATGGAGACCGGGCTTAAGCTGCCTCTGGGGATGGAAGTAGCGGTTAACCTTGAATTAGCCCAGGAGGGTTCCTTGAAGGTTTCGGGAATGGTGACTTCGGTTCACGAGAAGGAGAATGGCCAGGTCTTGTTGGAGGTTCAGATTAACCGTACCCCTGAGGTGGATAAGAAATTAATCTGGTATATTTTTCGTAAGCAATTCAAACAACAGGATTTTTGATTGGACATCATAGGGTAAAGCCGTTACTATTGTGACGGCTTGTTATTTCAGAAATAGGTGTGGGGGGATATGGGTTTGCCTAAGTTTTTTCGTTATCTAGGCTTATTACTGGCTTTTTTCATTAATTGGCCGTTGGTGGCCTGGGCCGCTCCCGGACTGGATGTGCAGGCTCCGGGGACCACCAACCGGCCTGCGGTGGTGATCAGAGGAAACAGTGACCATGGGGCCCGGATTATCATTAATCCCGGAACGGAAAACCCCTTTCAGGGTAGTTTTGACATCCTTGGCCCTACCCCGGACCGGGAGAGATTTATTCCTCAGGGGCTTAAGTTCGCCGGGGATAAGTTTTTCTTCAGCGCTTATACCAAAGAGGGGGAATCCAAGATTTATCTGCTGGATAAGGCTTTCCAGGTGACGGGATCCTTTCTGGGGCCTCAGCAGGGCAGGCATATCAGCGGCTTGGCCTGGGATGGTCAGTATCTATGGGTAACGGAGTTTGATTTTAACCGGGTCTATAAACTGGACTTAAACCGGGCTCTCCAGGACGGCCATAGCGACAATGCCGTGCTGGGTAGTTTCTCCACCGGGCTAGTGACCACTTCAGCCCTGGAGTATGTATACGGGAATTTGTTAATCAGTGATTATGATAATACCAGACGTATCTACCAGGTTAACCCTGAGACCAGCCTTAACAGGGATGGCATGGATGTTATCGGCAGTTTCACTGTGCCCAGAGGCTCCCAGGGAATGGTTCATGTTGACGGGTTTCTCTATCATTCCATAGGTGACGCTAATCCGGGCCATCAGGTCTATCTGCAGAAGCTGGACCTGACCGAGAGCTTGAAAACCGGAACCGCCGTTGAGGTGGCCCGGTATTTTGCCCCCGGCGGGGTGCAGGATGTGGCCTACGACGGGAAGTTTTTCTATACTTCTTCGGAGTCTTTCAATCAATTCTACCGGTATAATAAGCTGGTGGATATCACGACCCAGGATCCCTACGGGAGGTTTCAGAAGTGGCTCAACCTTAAAGACGGTGAAAATTTATACACTGTCACCGCCATCGACCATGAGGGTCATTACTTCAGCATAGCCCGGCAGATTGTGCTGGATCAGATCAAACCCCCATTGAGTGTGGATTTGCCCCAGATGACCGATGAACCGGTGGTCTGGGTTAACGGCTGGACCGAACAGGGTGCCCGGACCAAGGTCAACGGTAAAAATGCGGCCAACCGGGAGGGCTATTTTCAACAATCGGTTAATCTTAAGATGGGTAATAACACCATAGTGGTTACCTCTACTGATAGAGCGGGGAATGTGTCCACCATAACCCGGCAGGTTAAGTACCAGCCCCCACCCACCCCCGATTTTGATATCACCGGTTTGAGTAAAAAGAAAAAGGGGAAATCCTACTTCCTTACCATTACCGTGGCCAATAAAGGCACCAAGGCTGCTACAGCGGCCCTGGTAGTGAAAAACACTAAGGGTAAAACCCTTTGGCAGGGTTCCACCGGTAAGCTGGCCCCGGGTAAAAGCAAAACAGTAAAGGTGAGAGTGAAAAGCAACTCCGGCCAGATACAGGTTGATCCCGGAGATAAGGTGAAGGAACTCAATGAAAGGAATAATACCGGCTATTATTAAACCCCGCAAGGGGTCTTTTCTTTTGCTGAAAGCTGACAGCTGATAGCTGATAGGCTTGGTAGAATTTACTTACAGGCTTGAAGTGAATTTTGTCGAAGTACTTTTCTGTCATTATTTTTAGACGGGAGAGTATTTTTTATGAAAAAATTTCTTGCTACTTTTCTTGCCGCCTCTTTACTACTAACAGTTGTTTCACCATCCCTGGCCGGTCCTTCAGTTCAAAAAGCCGTAACCCAAGTGACTGCAACCAAAGAAACCGGCAGCCAAAAACTTTATATCGTCAAATTTAAAGGCCCTGTTCAGGAAAACTGGAAAAAACAACTTCGGGATTTAGATGTAACCATCGGTGATTACCTGCCTGAGTTTTCTTTTATCATCCGGATGGAGCCCCAGTCAGTTGCCAAAGTAAAAGCTTTGGCTTCCGTATCCTCGGTGGACCCATATGACAGTAAAAAGAAACTGGCCCCTAAGTTGGTAGCGGCCATTACCAAGCTGGTCAAGGACCAGGTATCCGGTAAACACGTTGAGCAAACCGCCGTGAAGATAGAAACCTTTGATGCCGCCGGAGTTAACTCCATCAAAGAACTGGTTGCCTCCATGGGGGGACAGGTGAAGTCCAGGGAGGGCAACAGTCTTACCGCAACTTTGACAATAGACAAAGTAACTGCTTTGGCTCAAGATGAAAACATCCTTTACTTAGAACAAGCAGAAACTTACCGGTTTTTCAATGACCGGGCCGCCGGGGTCATCGGGGCCGACGAGGTCCGGCCCAGCGGCCTGGACGGCACAGGTCAGGTGGTGGCGGTGGCCGATACCGGGCTGGACCGGGGAGTCAATGACAACACCATGCACCCTGATTTCCAGGGCCGCATTAAAGCCCTGTCAGCTTTGGCCCGGGCCGGGGATGCCAGTGACCCTGATGGTCACGGCACTCATGTGGCCGGTTCCATCGTCGGTACCGGGGCCGCCTCCAATGGCCAGAATAAGGGTATGGCCCCAGGGGCCCAATTGGTTTTCCAGTCCATCATGGACTCTACCGGGGCGCTTACCGGGCCTGACCTCCGCACCCTGTTCACCCAGGCCTGGAACGCCGGGGCCAGGATTCACAGCAACAGTTGGGGCGCCCAGCCTGATGGCAGGTACACTTACAGTTCCAGGGAAGTTGACCGGTTTATCTGGGAAAATGACATGGCCATCCTTTTCGCCGCCGGTAATTCCGGTGATGAAAACAGAGACGGCAACCCTGATTACAACACCGTATCCAGCCCCAGCACCGCCAAAAATGCCATTGCCGTAGGCGCTTCCGAGAACAATCGTCCGGATAAGGGTGCCCAGGCCGACAATCCCGGACAAATAGCCGGTTTCAGCAGCCGCGGTAATACCGCCGACGGCCGGATTAAACCTGATATCGCGGCGCCGGGAACCTGGATTCTGTCCGCTAAATCAGCTTTGGCTCCCGACCGGAATTTTTGGAGCAGTTATAATCAATATTATGGCTACATGGGCGGAACCAGTATGGCCACCCCTGTGGCCGCCGGGGCAGTGGCCCTAATCCGCCAGCACTATACCGACCGTCTTGGCATTAATCCCAAACCATCCCTTTTGAAAGCTACTTTAATTAACGGCGCTGCCGATTTGGGCCTATCCACCCGGGATCAGGGCTGGGGCCGGGTGGACCTGAAAAACACTTTGCAACCTGCGGCCCCCAAAGAGATGCGTTTTGATAATGAATCCACCCCTCTGGCCACCGGGCAAAGCAAAGAATACCAATACTCCGTTGAGAGTGGACAGACCCCATTGAAGGTTAGTTTGGTTTGGACTGATTATCCCGGCAGCACCACGGCCTCAAAGGCCCTAGTTAATGACCTTGATTTGGAAGTTGTCAGCCCATCAGGGCAGATTTACCGGGGTAACGATTTTAGTCAGCCGTATAATGATAATACCGACAGGCTTAACAATGTGGAAAATATTAAGGTTAACAATCCCGAAGTGGGAACCTATACCGTAAGAATCACTGGGTATAACGTGCCGATAGGTCCACAAGATTATTCCTTGGTGGTAACAGGGGATTTCGCAAACCAAACCCCGCCAGCTGAGCCCCAGCCCCCTACCCAACCCGAACCGACCCAGCCACCTACTCAGCCCCAGCCTCCCGACCAGCCCACCAATCCTCCTGTCACCGAACCCCAAGAGACCGCCGCTTCCCCCGTCTGGAACGGCAAAGTAGCCAGCAAGGGAACGGCTAATTACTACCTGGATGTCACCGCCACCGGGACGGTAACAGCAAAACTTGATTGGGCCGGTACCGCCGATTTAGACATGTACCTTTATGAGCCCAGCGGAAACCTGGTGGCCAAGGCCAACGGCACCGGCAAACCCGAAGAGCTTACTTTCAAAGCAGTTAAGCAGGGCCGTTACCGGATACGGGTGAAGTCTTATACCGGCTTTGCAGAATACAAGCTATCCGCCACCCACCCCATTGACCCCGCCAAGACGGTTGTAGAAACCCTCCGGGGTACTCTTGATGCCGCTGATAATAAAACAACCACCCACAACATCAATGTGGGTGGCTTAGGAACCATTAACCTAGAAACCGGCTGGAACAATCCCGCCGCTGATTTCGATATTTACCTCTACAACTCCTCCGGCCAACAGCTAGCCAAAGCCACCTCCGGCAACTTCAACCCCGAAACCATCTCCTACCCCGTCAGCGCCCCAGGCGCCTACAGCTTAAAGATAGTAGCCTACAAAGGCAAAGCCGATTATACTTTAAAAATCACTAAGCCGAAGTAAGTCATAAGAAAAGATTGACACAGAGGACACAGAGGACACAGAGAAAAGATTAAAAGATGAACAAGACATGTAAAACCATCTTAAAATCTCTGTGTATTTTGTAATCTCTGTGTCCTCTGTGTTAAATTTTTTATCCTTAATGAAACTACCCCAAACCGCTGACGACTGACGACTAATTTACCACTTCATATCCAACATCTTCAATAGCCTTCTGCATGGCTTCTACATTAACTGCGGAGCCGTCATATTCTACGGTAACGTTCTTGGCTTCCAGGTTAACAGTGGCATTACCTACGCCATTTAAACCTTTCAGGGCCTTTTCTACCGAGGCTTTGCAATGGCCACAGCTCATGCCTTCTACTTTTAAAACTACAGTTTCCAACTTTTACACCTCCTCGTACTAAATTTGGTAGTAGCTTTATTATACCAAACCCCATGGGGGTATGTCAAATCCCCTTTCTGTATAATCTCATCCCTTTAGTAATATACTAACCTACGTTGTATTTGCGGAGAGGGGGTAGGGGTAATGCCGGTCAGGGGTAAAACCGGGATGAGGGTCAGACAAGTCCTAAATATACTTACCAAGCACGGTTTTAGTTACCTGGCGGAACAGATAGCCAACGGTCGGGCCTCCCTGTGGGGTCGGCTGGTTCACACCTGGTACTTCCGTTCCCATAGAGCCATTGGGTTACCCCAACGGATACGCAGGGTGTTCGAGGAACTAGGTCCTACTTTTATCAAGTTGGGCCAGATTTTAAGCACCCGGCCTGACTTAATTCCCCCTGAATTTGCCCGGGAACTTAGCACCTTACAGGATCACGTGGAAGAAATGGCGGCGGAGGAAATTCGGGCCCAGGTGGTTAAGGAACTGGGAGATTTACCTGAAGCTATTTTCGCTTATTTTGACTATCGCCCTGTAGCCAGCGCTTCTATTGGTCAAGTCCATTTAGGCATCCTGAAAACCGGGCAAAAAGTGGCTGTCAAAGTCCAGCGGCCCCGGATTAAGGAAATCATTCAAAAGGATCTGGACCTTCTTAAAAGGTTTAGCAAGATTCTCAATGAACGGACGGTTTTGGGACAAGTCTGTGATGTCTCGGAAATTGTTAATGTCTTTGAACGTCATATGCAGCGGGAACTGGATTACACCATTGAGGCCCTGAATACCGAAACCTTTCGAAATATTTTGCAGGATGGCTCGGCCATCGTGGTACCCGCAGTTTATTGGCGGTATACCAGCAAAGAGGTGTTGACCGTTGATTTTATCGAGGGTATAAAATTCAAGAATCTACCACCGGAACTTGATGTAGACCGGCAGCAACTGGCCAACCGGATGATGTATGCTATCCTCTTCCCCTTTTTTGTGGAAGGGGTTTTTCACGGTGACCCACATCCCGGTAATGTTATGGTTCTGGCTGACGGACGGGTGGCTTTAATTGACTTTGGCATTGTGGGCCGCTTCGAACCGGAATACCGCCAAATGGCCGCCTTACTGATGCTGGCCTTAGCGGAAAAAGATGTACGACGGGTGATGGATATTACCCTGAAGGTCAGCAAAATAATCCGGCCTTTCGAGGAACAGCATTTTTATGAAGATACCGCAGAATTGGTGGATAAGGTGGGGGCCGTCGGCCAAGGGGAAATCTCCTTTGGCCAAATCATCCAGGGGATGGTTAGTATTTCCCTGAAACACGGGGTTAAAATGAATTCCGTCTTTTTGATGCTGGGCAAGGCCATCGTCATGAGCGAGGCCCTGGCCCAATCGGTTTACCCAGGGTTTAACATTCTGACGGTGGCTTATCCCTTGTCCGTGCAGCGGTTTCAAAAAGACTTGCTGCCTACCCTGTCCTTAGATGATATCTATCAACAGATTTCCGTCTGGCGAAAAATATTTACCAATTTACCTGAAGATATTCTTAACATCGTCAGGAAAACTGCCTCCGGGGAGATGAGGCTGATTTTTCATCACCGCAACCTTCAGTGGATGTACGATATGATGGAGGTTACCTCCAGCAGGCTGGCCATAAGCATTATTCTGGCGGCTCTGATAGTGGGTTCGGCCCTGTTGATGTTCGGGGATGTCGGACCTAAATTTTACGGCTACTCCTTGCTGGGCTTAGCAGGGTTTGTTTTTGCCTCCCTGCTGGGAGGGTGGATGTCCATACATCTTTTGAGATATCTGAGATAAAAAGACCATTGACATGGACAAAACAGCCGTGATACAATAATTGAAAATTGTACTAAAGACTGGGATGGGGAAGAAGAAATAAGGACGCCTTCAAGCGAGCCGGTGATGGTGGAAGCCCGGCAGGCTGGTTATTTCAGGCCGCCCCTGAGTCGTGAGCCGAATTCTTAATAAGGAATTCATGGTAAGGAATTCATGGTAAGATAGTAAGCTTCACCGGGTAAGCCCGTTATAGCTGCTGGAGAGCAGTGGCAGTTGATAGCTGGTAGCTAGTAGCTGGTAGCCTTGAAAGGTTTCTTAAGGGTTCATACCGTTGAGGAATCCATTCAAGCTATAAGCTATAAACTATAAGCTACAAGCTACTGAAGCTAGGGTGGTACCGCGAGAGAACTCTCGTCCCTTTTTGGGGCGGGGGTTTTTTGTTTGGGGCATGTCCTGGGGGGAATGGTTCATAGTTCGTAGTTCATGGTTCATAGTTAAAAACACTATGGACTAACTCCGGGGTTAAAGAAACTTCAAAGTAATGCCTAGATCAACTACGAACTACGAACCCGACCCACAAAACAATCATAGGAGGTATAAGTAATGAAAGAAATCCTTGAACTATTACAAAACGATTCCCGCCTGACGGCGGAGCAGATAGCCACCATGGTCAACATGGAAGCGGCTGAGGTACGAGCGAGAATTAAAAAACTGGAAGAAAACAAGACCATCATTAAGTACCATACCCTTATCAATTGGGAAAAGGCCGGTGAAGAAATAGTAACCGCCCTTATCGAGGTCAAAGTTACCCCCCAGCGGGAAGTGGGTTTTGACGCTGTAGCCGAAAGAATTTACCGATTCCCGGAGGTTCGTTCCGTGTACCTGATGTCGGGGGCTTACGATCTGGCTGTAATCATTGAAGGTAGAACCATGAAAGAAGTGGCCCTTTTTGTGGCCATGCGCCTGGCTACCATTGAATATGTCCTGAGTACCGCAACCCATTTCATCTTAAAGAAATATAAAGAAGAAGGGGTTATTCTGGAGGATAAAGAAGAAGACAGAAGGTTGGTGGTTTCCCCATGACAAACTGGTCGTCAATGCTGTCCCCCACTGTACAAAATCTCAAGCCTTCGGGTATCCGCCGGTTCTTTGACCTGGTGGCCGAGATGAAAGGGGTTATTTCCCTGGGAGTGGGGGAACCTGATTTCGTAACTCCTTGGCATATCAGGGAAGCTTGTCTTTATTCCTTGGAAAAGGGCTATACCATGTATACCTCTAACCATGGGCTGCTGGAGCTTCGGGAGGCAATTGCCCGCCATCTTTATGACGAATACGAAGTAGAGTATGACCCGCGTAATGAGGTTGTTATTACCGTAGGAGTGAGTGAAGCCTTAGACCTGACCCTCAGGGCCATCCTTTGTCCAGGGGATGAGGTAATTATTCCCGAACCCTGCTTTGTATCCTACCAGGCCTGCACTTTGCTGGCCGGAGGGGTGCCCGTGCCGGTGAACACCACTGCAGCCAACGGATTTAAGGTTACCGCCCGCCAGATTGAGGCAGCCATTACCCCCAAGACCAAAGCCCTCCTAATCTGTTACCCCAACAACCCCACCGGGGCCACCCTGGGACGCTCCGAGATGCTGGAAATAGCCAGGTTAGCTGAAAAGCATAATCTTATTGTTATCTCAGACGAAATTTATGATAAACTCACCTATAGCGGAAAACACACCTGTTTTTCCAGTCTGCCCGGTATGAGAGACCGAACCATTCTGTTGAATGGGTTTTCCAAAGCCTATGCCATGACCGGCTGGCGGATAGGCTATGCCGCAGGTAATGCCGATTTTATCAATGCCATGGTGAAAATTCACCAGTATACCATGCTCTGTGCCCCGGTAACTGCCCAGATGGCGGCCCTGGAAGCTTTACGTAACGGTAAGACCGCCATGCAGAACATGGTTAGCCAGTATAACCAACGCCGACGGCTGATGGTAGAAGGTTTCCGCAATATGGGCTTGGATTGTTTTGAACCCCAGGGGGCCTTCTATATCTTTCCTTCAGTGGCCAAAACCGGTCTGACTTCGGAGGAGTTTGCGGAGGAATTGCTTAAGGAAGAAAAGGTGGCAGTGGTGCCTGGTAACGCTTTCGGCCAGGCGGGAGAGGGCTTTATCCGCTGTTCCTATGCCGCTTCGGTACCACAGCTCACCCAGGCCTTAGAACGGATCGGCAGGTTTGTTCAGGGGCGTATCCGCCAGGTCGGTTAAGGTATTTATCCTTTGACAGCTTATTTACTACACGAATGAACGGCCCTTTTTCCTATTAGAATGGTAAAGGGCTTCTTTCTTTTGTTATAATAAGTTTAAGAAAAAGTCTAGTTTCTGTTAATTAGGTATAAACTTACTATAGGGATAGCGTTTGGGGTCAGCTGGCGGCTTATGCCCGTGAGCAACGCAGGGTGAGGCAGTAACCCGTAGGGCACATTACGGAACTTTCGAAGCCAATCACTTCGAAGGGCCCGTCGCGCAGGACACTGTGACCCCAGGAAAATCAGAATGAGAGTTTGTCCGAAGCAGGGACCGAGAAGATGAGTGGCTCGAAAGTGGAGTAGAGTGCCCGGAGGATTACTGCCTCACCCGGAGTCGACCCGAAATCGCCCGGAGGGCGCTTGACCCCAAAGACCAACCCCAAGCAAAGGAGGCGATTCCGGTGAAGAAGGATGTTTTGGTTACCGTAAAGGGAACCCAGGTTAACGAACTGGGGGAGGAAGATACCATTGAACTGATAACCAAGGGTAATTATTTCTTCAAAAACGAGTCTTATTATATCATCTATAACGAAACAGAGATTTCCGGCATGGAGGGAACTACTACTTCCCTCAAAGCAGAACCCCGGCGGATTACTTTAAACCGGATGGGTTCTGCTGAACAAAAGCAAGTCTTTGAAGTAAACACCTTGAATATCAGCAATTGTGTTACCCCTTTCGGTACCTGGGTAATGGGAGTGATTCCTTCCAAAGTGGAGGTTGACTTGACAGACATGGGCGGAAGTATTAATCTAGAATATGAACTAAATAATGGCACGGAGAAAGTTAGTGATAATAGGCTTTCCATAACCGTCAAGGAGGTTTAACGGCAAGTGGCCAACATTATTGACCAGGTTAAACAAGGGATTATCGCAGCTATTAATAAAGCAGTTGAAGACAGCCGGGCAGCGGGGGAGCTGGAATACCAGGAACTGCCCAATTTTATCCTGGAAGTGCCCAGGGAAAAGGCCCACGGGGATTTTGCCACCAATATCGCCATGCTCTTAACCAAACAGGCCAAGAAACCGCCCCGTCAGATTGCAGAGTTTATTACCGCCCGCCTGGTCAAGGGGACTAATTGGATTGCGCGGGTAGAGATTGCCGGGCCGGGATTTATTAATTTCTACCTTGATCCGGCCTGGGTTTACCAGATTCTGCCGGTAGCTAGGGAATTGGATGAGCAATACGGCCAAAGCAATGTGGGCCAGGGCCGCAAGGTTCAAGTGGAATTCGTCAGCGCCAACCCCACCGGCTTGCTTCACATGGGTAACGCCAGAGGGGCGGCCCTGGGGGACACCATCGCCGCCCTGCTGGGAGCTGCGGGCTTTGCTGTAGCCAGGGAGTTTTATATCAATGATGCCGGAAACCAGATTGAGAACTTCGGCAAATCCCTGGAAGCCCGCTATTTACAACAGTTGGGAATGGACGTGCCCTTCCCCGAGGAAGGTTACCACGGCCAAGACATCATTGAAACAATAAAAAATATCATTGCTAAAGACGGTGACAAATACGTTAACATGGAAACCGGCCTGCGCAGGGAGATGTTGATCAAATTCGGGCTGGAAGAGAAATTAATCGCCATCCGCCGGGTGTTGGAAAGCTTTGGGGTAAAGTACGATATCTGGTTCAGCGAACAATCCCTTCACGAATCCGGGGCGGTGGAACAGACCCTCTCCCAGTTACGGGATAAGGGCTATATCTACGAACAGGAAGGGGCGTTGTGGTTTAAATCCAGCCTCTTTGGCGATGACAAGGACGAGGTGGTGGTGCGTAGCAACGGTACCCCCACTTACTTTGCCGCCGATATCGCCTATCACAAGGATAAATTTGACCGGGGCTTTGACTGGGTGATTAACCTTTGGGGCGCCGACCATCATGGCCACGTAGACCGCATGAAAGGGGCCATAAAGGCCGCCGGGTATGACCCAGACAAGCTGGACGTTGTCTTAATGCAGTTGGTTCGCCTCTTCAAAGGCGGGGAGATTGTTCGCATGTCCAAGCGTTCCGGGGAGTTTGTAACCCTGGAAGACCTTATTGAAGAGGTTGGCAAGGATGCGGCCCGGTACTTCTTCGTCATGCGCAGCGCCGACAGCCATTTGGACTTCGACATGGATTTGGCCAAGTCCCAGTCTGCCGATAATCCTGTTTATTACATCCAGTACGCCCATGCCCGCATCTGCAGTATCCTGCGCCAAGCCGAAGAAAACGGCCTAAAGGTTCCTCCTGTAGAAGGGGTGAAAATCAACCTCCTCAAAGAATCGGCAGAACTGGAACTGATTCGCAAAATTGGGGATTTACCTGAAGAAATAGCCTCCGGGGCTATCAACTTAGAGCCCCACCGCCTGGCTCGTTACGCTCATGAACTGGCCGGGGTGTTCCATAGTTTCTACAATAGTTGCCGGGTTATGGTGGAAGATGCAGAACTGCGGGATGCCAGAATGGTGCTGGTAGACGCTACTCGTATCGCTCTGCGCAATTCTCTCCTGCTTTTAGGTTTATCCACCCCGGAGCGGATGTAAGAGGTGCATAATGAAGGAAGTAATTTTTTCCCTAGCAACCGGCCTGTTGGTCGGTGTTCTCTTTTCGGTGCTTAAACTGCCGGTGCCGGCCCCTCAGACCTTGGCCGGTGTAGCGGGTATCTTCGGACTTTTTATCGGTTATTGGCTGGCCCAGCGGTTTTGGTAAAACGGAAATTTGTCACAAAAAGCAGGAAAAAGATGCCACGGAGTCGAATAAGGGAGGGATATATCAGCATATCCAAGGGGGAGTGGTTAAATGGAACTGGCCAATCAGCTTAAACCAAGCATGTCTATTGGAGACATTACTTATCATGTTTTGAAAGCTCAAGGTAAACCCCTGCATTACAGGGATATAGTGAAAAAAGTACTGGAAATAAAACCTTTGCCTGGCTTGGATGATGGCCGCCAGGTGGCCAGGGTTTTGACCGAGTTGAATCTGGATAACCGTTTCATCCACTTAGGGGGAGGCGACTGGAACCTACGGGAGAAAATTTCATTGCGGGCTATCAAACAGTATGAAGATGAGTGGGAAAACTAACACAAATACTGCTTATAACGTTATTGATAAAAATTCCGACGAGAAAGTCGAAAAAAGAATGTTGTTTTACTTCTGAGATTAGGAGGTGCTACAGTGACCTTAAAATCGATATTAAAAATGGTCTATGGTATTGTGGTAGCAATTCTTTTTATTAGCGGATTATCTTACTGGTCGGTAAATGTCCTGGGCAACCATGCCAATATGCTAGCTGAATTGGCTCGTACAAAGGAAGTAGTTACTGACATGCAATTAGTAATTGCTCAGATTGTAATGCCGGGTAACGACTACCTTATCACCGGAAGTCCGGAAGAAAAAGAAAACTTTAAGGTGCTTGACCAAAAAACTATGGCGATTATTGAAAAGCTGCAAAAGAGCAGCATGTTTAATGAAGAGCGGGACTTGGTCAATAGAATTTTGGAGGAATACAAATTTATAGCTCAAATTGCGAATCAAATTTTATCTATTTCCAACCCCATTGGAAACCCTGAAGGCGGCAAGTTAATGGAAGAGATGGATGGGATGTCGGATAAGCTTGCGGCTGACCTAGATAAGCTTAATTCCCTTGTCAGGAATGAAGAAGCAAAAATTACCAAGAGTATTGAGGTAAAAGAAAAATATATCTATATTTCGCTGATTATTGCTGCAGTTTTGTCTATAGTATCAGGGGTTTTTGTTGTTGTGGTAGTAAGGAAAAATATCCAAGATATAATTAATCCACTTCAGGAACTGACCAAAGCCGCTGAAGTTATTGCCGCAGGAGATTTGTCGAAAGAAATCAGACTGAAAGCTGTTGGAGAAGTAGGAGTTTTGGTTAATGCTTTTATTAAAATGTTTGATAACTTAAAAGAGATAATCACCAGTGTCACCGGTGCGGCTAATAGTTTGGCCTACACCAGTGAAGAGTTGGCTGTTAACGCCGGTGAAGCAGCAAAAGCCAGCGAACAGGTAGCAATATCTATTCAGGAAATAGCTAAGGGCGCTTTAGACCAAAATGTATTTATTAATGGAACAATGGAGACCGTAGCTTTATCGGACCAATCGGTAAGACGTATCTCGGCAGGGGCCGGGGAACAGATGCAGATGGTTGAAACAAAACTTGGGCTGGTAAATAAAATGGTGATGTTGGTAAACGGCGTTGCCACTACTGCTCAAAAAATGGCCGATTCTGCGGAAAAAACCAAGAGTACTGCTGGTGCGGGGGATTCAGCGGTTGCAATAACTATTAGCGGGATGGCGGAGATAAAAGAAAATGTTTTTGAAGCGGCGGAAAAAATCAGGCTGCTGGGAGAACAGTCAAGGCACATTGGTGAGATTATTGAGGTTATAGATGATATTGCCAATCAGACCAATCTCTTAGCCTTAAATGCGGCCATCGAAGCCGCACGGGCAGGTGAACAGGGTAAGGGCTTTGCTGTTGTAGCTGATGAGGTAAGAAAACTGGCAGAACGTAGTGGAAAAGCCACTAAAGAGGTTGCTGAACTGATTACTAATATTCAGAACCTGACAACTGATGCAGTTACCGCTATGAAAAAAGGAACTATCCAGGTCGAACAGGGTTCAGCTTTGGCCCGTGATGCAGGTAGTGCCCTTAAAGAAATTCTCAATGTAGTAGATGAAGATTATCAAAATGTGCAGAACATTACGGGGTTATTACGCCAAATATCGTCTAACAGCCAGATGGTAAGCAAGGCAATGGATGAACTTAATTCAGTAACCATAGACAATCTATCAGCTACTGAAAAGGTAGCTGTTGCCAGCAGACAGATTACAGAAGCAATGGAAAGCATCTCATCTATATCTCAAGAAAGTTCTGCTTCCACAGAAGAAGTTTCAGCCACTTCCGAAGAGATGATGTCATTTATTCAAAACATATCTGCCGCTTCAGAACATTTAAGGAAGATGGCAATAGATCTAAGGGAAAAAATGACTTGTTTTAAGTTGTAAATACAAAAAAACTAACACAAAGCCTTGACATAGGACCACTGACAAAGCTACAATTATAATGTTTTGGATATTGAAAAACAAAGCTAACATACTAGGAAGGTTAACAGCATTAAGGAGGAAAAGTAATGTCCACCAAGTTTGTCTTTGTTACCGGAGGGGTTGTATCTTCACTGGGAAAGGGGATAACCGCTGCATCCCTGGGCCGCTTGCTTAAAAGCAGGGGTTTAAGGGTAGCCATCCAGAAGTTTGACCCCTACATCAATATAGATCCGGGAACCATGAGCCCTTATCAGCATGGTGAAGTTTTCGTCACCGAAGATGGGGCTGAAACCGACTTGGATTTGGGCCATTACGAGAGATTTGTTGATATTAACTTAAGCAAAAACAGCAATGTTACTACCGGAAAAATTTATTGGTCTGTTATTAATAAAGAACGTAAAGGTGATTACCTGGGGGGGACTGTTCAGGTCATTCCTCATATCACCAATGAAATCAAAGAACGAGTCTACCGGGTAGCTAAAGAGAGTAAACCCGATGTGGTTATCACCGAAATTGGCGGCACGGTGGGTGACATCGAGTCCTTGCCTTTCCTTGAAGCCATCCGCCAATTAAAAAGCGACCTGGGCCGTGAGCGGGTGATGTACATTCATGTAACTCTGGTTCCTTATATTAAAGCTGCCGGAGAACTGAAAACCAAACCCACCCAGCATAGTGTCAAGGAATTAAGAAGCATTGGTATCCAACCCGACGTCATTGTTTGCCGTTCGGAAATGCCTCTTTCCAGAGATATGGAAGAGAAGCTGGCCCTGTTTTGTAATATTGACAAAGAAGCCGTCATCCAGGTGGTGGACGCAGCGTCCATCTACGAAGTCCCCCTCAACCTGGAAAAAGAAGGCTTGGACGATATTGTTATTGAACGCCTCAATCTCAAATGCGGCAAGGCCGATTTGACCGAATGGAAAGAGATTGTGGAAAAGATCAAAAACCCCAAAGGCACCGCCACCATTGCCCTGGTGGGTAAATACGTGGAACTTTGTGATGCTTACATGAGTGTGGCCGAGTCCTTACGCCATGCTGGGATTTTTCACGATGCGGCCATCAACATCAAATGGGTCAACGCCCAGCAACTGGAGGAGGCCCAGGACGTCAGTTCTGTTCTGGCTGATGCAGACGGTATCCTGGTTCCCGGAGGCTTCGGCGACCGGGGTGTTGAGGGTAAGATCAAAGCCATCAAATACGCCCGGGAAAACAAGGTGCCTTTCCTCGGAATCTGTTTGGGCATGCAGTGTGCTGTAATTGAATTTGCCCGATCCAACTGCCAGATGGATAAAGCCAACAGCTCCGAATTTGATGCCAAATCCCCATACCCGGTAATTGACTTGCTCCCCGAGCAAAAAGACATCGAAGATAAAGGCGGAACCATGCGCCTGGGCACCTATCCCTGTAAATTGACGGAAGATACCAAGTCCTTTACAGCTTACCAGGATGAAGTCATTTACGAACGCCACCGCCACCGTTTTGAATTTAACAACGAGTTCCGGGCCGCCCTAACCGCCAAAGGCCTGGTTATTGCCGGTACCAGTCCTGATAACCGCCTGGTGGAGATTATCGAACTCCCTGACCACCCCTGGTTTGTAGCGACTCAATTCCATCCGGAATTCAAATCCCGGCCCAACCGCCCCCACCCATTATTCCGCAATTTCATTGGCGCTGCCTTGGAAAAACGACAATAAGTTTCGACAGAAAGCTTTGGCAAGGGCCGAAGCTTTTCTGCATAATAAAACGGCCTATCTTGGAATATTACTTATAAGTAAGAAAGGTGAGATATATGAGAAAAAAACTAATTATCAGCTTCTTGGTTGCTCTGGTAGTCATTCCCCTGGTGGCAGTGGCTTTCTTAGGCCCCAATAGCAATAAAAAAGGGGGACGACACCTGGGTTCCGGTGATGTCATCGGGGTTATTAACGTGGAAGGAGTTATCATGGGCGGACGCAGTGGTGCGGGGGTCTTAGGCGGCGTCACTGCCGGGGCCGATGATTTGATGAGCCAGTTGAAAGAGGCCCGGGAAGATGACCGGATTAAAGTAGTGGTATTACGGATTAACAGTCCCGGCGGTGTGGCTGCGGCGGCCCAGGAAGTGGGCGATGAGATCGATAAACTTCGTAAAAGCGGTAAAAAGGTAGTGGTCTCCATGGGCGATATGGCTGCCTCCGGAGGTTACTGGCTGGCTGCCAAAGCCGACAAAATAGTGGCCAATCCCGCCACCATGACCGGCAGCATCGGGGTGATTATGGAGTTCCAGAATCTTCAGAAACTATATGGAAAACTGGGTGTGGATACTGAGACCTTCAAGAGCGGCCCCCACAAAGACATCGGGTCCTCTGCCCGCCAGTTAACCGCAGAAGAGCGAAAAATACTCCAGGGCATGGTGGATGATATCTACAACCAATTTGTTGACGTAGTAGCCAAGGGACGCAAGATGGACCGGGAAGAAGTCCGCAAAATAGCCGACGGGCGTATTTATACTGGGCGTCAGGCCAAGGAATTGGGATTGGTGGACGAGTTAGGTAACTACTACGATGCCCTTGAAGTAGCTAAAAAAATGGCCAAAATTAAAGGTGAACCGGAAATCTACCAACTTAGCCCTGTCGACCCATGGGAGCTATTGTTCGGTAAGGCCCAGAGCATGAGTCCCTTTGATTCTATAGGGCGGGAACAAATTTTATTGAAGCTAATCCAAGATAAGACTATTTTTGGTCAAAATTAGGAGGGATTTTAAATGGATCACCTTAACCATACCAATGGGGAATTTCCGGCCGGAGAGGAGCAAAGGGAAACCTCCACTGAGCAACTAGGTTTTTTCGAAATGTGTTACGGAATATTATTTCAGCCCTCCCGGACCTTTGGGTTGATGAAATTTTCACCGCCTTTGTTTTACGGTTTTATGGTATTGCTCATTACCAATCTCCTCGGCTCTTTGGCCAATTACTTGACCGGTTCTCCGGTAGGGATGGAAGATCTTCCCCCTGATTTTCCTCGAGAAATCATGCCCCTTCTTGAAGCCCTTCAGACCCCCGGCTTTGGTTTAGCTGCCGCTTTTTTTGGAATTATCCTGGCCGTGGTCTTTTGGGTGGTCAATGGTGGCTTGATGCAAATTATCGCTGAATTTTTTGGGGGGAAAGGCAAAGGTCTTGATATCCTAGTTGTTACAGGGTTTTCTACGTTGCCAACAATTTTTCTAATTCCTATACTGGTCTTGATTTCTGTTGCCGGGTTGCCTTCCGCCATTGGGATGGTTATTTCCTTTCCGCTAACCTTATGGAGTTATTTAATTTTACCTGTAATTGGGATTAAAGAAACCCACCAAATTGGAACCGGTAGGGCGGTAGCAACGGTTTTAGCTCCGCTGCTTCTCTTCTTGGGCTTAATATTTGCTATAATCTTTATAATGGTCATAGCCATGCTGCCAATGATGGCGAAATTTTAAGGTTTATAATGGATATTAAAAAATTTTACATTAATTACATCTTTTTTTACTTTTTAGCAGGAAAAACAACCTCTAGTAGAGAATATTTCCAAACAAAGGAATAACTTGGCGTTATGGAAATATTGAGTGCCTAGAGGAGGATCTTATGCACAAAAATGTATTAGTAGTAGACGATCAGTTGGGAGTAAGGAGACTTCTGTTTGAAGCCTTTCAGGAAGATGGCTACAAGGTAGACTTGGCTGGAAACGGTTTGGAGGCTGTGGACAGGGTAAAACAGGGCATGCCAGATTTAATTCTAATGGATATGAAAATGCCCGGAATGAATGGTTTGGAGGCTCTACGGGTTATTAAGGCTATGGATTCCAGCGCTAGCGTTATCATGATGACCGCTTACGGGGAATTGGAAATTGTCACCGAGGCCATGTCCTTAGGGGTTAAGGAATATGTCACCAAACCTTTTGATATTAATGAATTAAGGACTTTGGTTAGACAAGTCCTCGATGAAAAATTTAACGCAGATAAAGCAGTTTAAATTTTTCAAAAAGAGGAATTTGGCAGGCTGTGGCGAATTATTTAACCTGAGGAGGGTTAACTATGATTATAGCCACCAATACTGTTATTGCCATGCGTTGTCCTATGTGTGGCAGCTACGGAACCCATAATTTGAGTTTATTTTCCTTCTCTGGGAAACAAACTGTTCAGATAGCCTGTTCTTGCGGTGCCAACAAAATTTCTATCGGCACTAAAAACCGGAAAAGCTTTTGGTTTCAGGTTCCTTGTGTTTTGTGTGAGACAAAACATCTACTTTATTTTGCCCATAAACAAATCTGGTCCAATCAGGTATTAACATTAATTTGTACCGATACGGAGCTGGATTTGGGCTATATTGGGCCGGAAGATAAGGTTTTGCCCTTGGTTGCCGGTCTGGAAGAAGATTTAGATACCATTATGGAAGAAATGGATTATGACGATTATTTTCATAATCCCACTGTTATGATGGAGGTCCTCAACTGTCTTCATGACATTGCGGAAGAAGGGTATCTTTATTGCCAATGCGGTAATTATCAGATTGAAGTGGATGTACTTCCTGAACGGCTGGAACTTCAGTGTAAGGAATGTGGCAGCGTAGGTGTGCTTTATGCCGAGGATGAAGAAGACTTGCATCTGATGCGGAATCTTGAAGTGATTGAACTAGTTAAAAAAGGCTTTAAATGTCTTAATGGGGTCCAGTATGGTCCGGGAAAAGGTCGTCAATCCCGGCGAAAAAGAAAATAATAACGGATTAAAAATTTTCAGAAAGTTTTTTTACCTTTGGGCAGGAATTTTTTTCATTGAGAGCAAATATACTAAACTTGTACAATTTGTACAAGTTTTTTGTTACCTAACTATTTCTAAGGAGGTTTTTTAATGTCCCTAGTACCTATTACAAACCTTTTGAAAAAAGCCGAAGAAGGGGGATATGCCGTCGGGGCCTTTAACTGTAATAACATGGAGATAGTCCAGGCAATTATAGCTGCTGCCGAGGCTGAGGGTTCTCCTGTTATCATGCAGGCCAGCCAAGGGGCTATCAAATATGCCGGTATTGAGTTTATTACCGCTATGGCCAAGATTGCTGCCGAAAATGCTACAGTTCCGGTAGCATTACACCTAGACCATGGGACAAGTTTTCAGCAGGTGATGATGTGTATCCGCAAGGGTTTTAGTTCTGTTATGATCGATGGATCCAAGCTTCCTTTGGAAGAGAATATCGCCCTGACGAAGAAAGTTATTGATGTTGCCCATTCCGTTGGGGTCTCTGTAGAGGCCGAATTGGGGAAAATTGGCGGCACCGAGGATGATATTCATGTGGATGATAAGGATGCCCTATTCACCAATCCTGAAGAAGCTAAGATTTTTGTTGAACAAACTGGGGTAGACGCTCTGGCTGTGGCCATCGGTACCGCCCATGGGCAATATAAGGGCATCCCTGAGTTG
>JAJZSN010000046.1 GCA_021849745.1 Bacillota bacterium
CCAGTCTAAATGCTCTCTTTAATCCGCAAAACGTAGCGATTATTGGTGCTACAGCTAACCTAGGTAAGCCGGGGCACACCCTTATGCAAAACATTATTGGTTACGGATTCCAAGGCGAGGTTTATCCAGTTAACCCCGGTGGGGGAGAAATCCTTGGCAAAAAAGTTATTAGGACTTTAGCAGACGTCGAAAAACCGGTTGATTTGGCATTAATTATCGTTCCTGCACCGGCAGTACCAGGAGTAGTCGGAGAATGCGCCAGATACGGAGTCAAAACAGCAGTTATCCTTTCCTCCGGATTTGGAGAGGCTGGTGGCGGAGGTTTGCAGTATCAGGCTGACGCTATAGCTGCTGCACGGCTAGGCGGTGTTAGATTGGTTGGGCCGAACTGTTTAGGCATTTTTAATCTAACCGATAATTTCAACGGTACAATTTTTAGTAAACTGCCCCATACCAAAGGCAATATCTCCTTCATCTCCCAAAGTGGAGCTATGGGGGGACTTTTCTTCAATGAAGCAAGCAGCCGTTGTTTCGGCTTGGCAAAATTTATTAGCCTTGGGAATATGGCCGACATTGATTATGTTGACCTTTTGGAATACCTAGCTGAAGATGAAGCTACCGAGGTGATTACCCTGTTTCTTGAGGGGTTACGTGATGGACGGCGGTTTTTGAAGGCAGCTGCCGCCATCTCTCCCTATAAACCCATAATTGCCCTCAAGGCTGGCCGAACTGATGCCGGTCGAAGAGCAGTGGGGTCACATACCGGTTCACTGGCTGGTGAAACTGAAATATACCGCACAGCTTTTAAACAGGCCGGGATTATCTGGGCTTCGGGGACTGAAGATCTATTTGATAAAGCAATGGCCCTTGCCATGTCTAAGAAGTATCTACCGGCTGGCCGCAATATGGCTATAGTAACCATTTCCGGGGGACCAAGTGTTTTGGCCAGCGACTTTTGTGAAGAGCAAGGCCTGCAGGTCCGGGAATTGCATTCCTCCACCCAGAAGATGGTAAGACAACTAATTCCGGAGTTTGGTGCTGCTGCTAATCCGGTAGATATGACCCCACAATGTGCTCCGGAAAAATATGAGGCATGTTTAGAAGCTATAGCTTGTGACCCGGAGGTCGATGGGCTGATAGCCATTAATATCGGTTTGGATAATCCGGAATTTGCTCGGGCTTTCACTAAAATCCGGGAACTTTATCAAAAGCCGGTAGTGGCTTTTGTAGCCCTTACACCGAAGATTTCAAAAATATTCAAAAGCTACCGGGTCCCGGAATTTCCTTCAGTCGAACGGGCAATAAACGGCTTAATGGGACTAGTTTCTTACCGTGAAGTTCTTAAACAGGGACAAAATGATTTTGCAGATTTCGGAGTTGCTTCAGCCTTTCTAGATCAGCGAAAGTTAACTGGGTGTGTTCTGAATGAGTTTGAATCCAAGAATTTATTTCAAGAATATGGTATTACCTGTACTAGGGAAAAAACGGTAATGACCTTAGAAGAGGCAAAGATCGCTGCGGAAGAGATCGGCTACCCGGTGGTTATCAAGGTTTGCCAGAGGGATATTGTACATAAGTCGGACGTTGGAGGGGTTGAACTTAACCTCAGTGACAGTTCTCAATTGATTGAGGCCTGGGATAGGTTAAATTCAAGGGGATTAAAACCTCCATATCTTGTTCAGGAAATGGTATTCGGCGAAGCAGAGATTTTTATTGGGGGAAAAAATGATCCCGTTTTCGGGCCGGTACTAGTCTTTGGGGTAGGCGGAATCATGGCAGAACTAATTCACAAGGTAACCCTTTGCATTTTACCGATTGACCGTACCAGAGCTCTACAAATGGTGGTGGAATCACCCGTATATCCGTTTTTGTCAGGTTTTCGCAGCCGTCCAGTCGGTAACCTTTCTAAAATAGTGGATCTGTTATGTCAGGCATCTAATCTCCTGACCGGCAATCCCCAGATTCAAGAACTTGATATTAATCCCCTTGTTTTAGCCGGTGATCAGATTATAGCTTTAGACGGGTTAGTTGTACTGAAGTAAAAAGATAATGTGAAAATGGAGATGGTTCAGTGGATTTTAAAGAATTGGCACAAGCTGTCATGACAGGAAATCGACGGGCTTTAGCCCGGGCCATAACCATGGTAGAGAACGCTCACCCGGAAATAGACAAATTAGTTAGCTTCCTTCAGTCCTGGAACAGTCGGTCCTGGGTGATAGGAATAACCGGACCTCCTGGTGCCGGAAAAAGTAGTTTAGTGGATCGATTAGCGGTAGCTTATACTCACAAGGGGAGAAGGGTAGCAATACTTGCAGTTGACCCGTCGAGTCCGTTTTCTGGCGGAGCAATATTGGGTGATCAGCTACGCATGGAAAAAGCTCGGGAAGCAGGGATCTTCATCCGGAGCATGGCATCAAGAGGTCGTACCGGGGGCGTTGCTCCTGCAGTAGAGGATACCCTAGTTCTATTAAGTGCGGCCGGCTATGATGTGATAATTTTAGAAACTGTTGGGGCTGGCCAATCGGAAGTTGCGGTCCGGGCTATTGCCCATACCGTGCTGGTAACTACTGTTCCTGGTTTAGGTGATGGAATCCAGGCCATTAAAGCCGGAGTTATGGAAATTGGTGATATTTATGTGGTCAATAAAGCTGATTTGGGTGGGGCAGATCTGGCAGCTTCTGCAATCATGGAATTAATGGGAGTGAAAAATCGGGCTAATGGTTGGGAAACTCCGATAGTCCAGGTTTCGGCATACTCTGGAATCGGGATTGATCAACTGGTGGAGGATCTAGATGACCATTACCGGTTTTTAGAGGCTGGGGACTACTTTGAACAATATAGGCGAAAGGTCATTGAAGAACAGCTCGTGAATTTCGTTTGCGGGGAAGTAATCCAAAGGCTTAGACAACTGCCGGGGAATCTTTTTGAACTGACAGTCAAGCGAGTTCAGGAAGGTCAGGAAAACTTTTCAACGGCTGTACAGTTTCTGCTACAGTATTTAGGGGGTGATGAAAACGCAAGATCATGAATTATTTAAGGGACTCACCGTTTTAAGTTTGGAACAGGCTTTGTCCATGCCTTATTGTACCTACAGAATGGCTTTAAAAGGTGCTCGGGTAATCCGAATTGAGGCTTTACAGGGGGATCCTAACCGTTACGTCGGGTTTCCATTGGCGGGCGAGGAGGCGATGTACTCACATTTTTTGGGAGTTAACGCCGGAAAACAATCGATAACCCTTAACCTGGGCGATAAGCGGGGACAGGAAATACTTTGGGAATTGGTAGAGAAAATACCTGTTGATATATTTTGTACGAACCAATTGCCAAAAAATTATGATAAGCTTGGTATTTCATACGAAATGTTATCATCAATTAAACCGAATATTATCTGGGCAGGTTTGTCAGGTTTTGGGCCGGAAATGTCTGAACCGGCCTATGACCCGATAATCCAGGCTATGGCCGGGATTATGGATGAGACGGGTGAACCAGGACGGGATCCAATGCTCACAGGAATACCAATCGCCGATCTCGAAGCGGGAAATCAAGCATACTCATCCATCATGGAAGCATTGTATAAGCGGGGAAAAACCGGTGAAGGAAGCAGGATTGATGTATCAATGCTACAGTGTACGGTTGCACTGCTTTCAACAAAAATCACCAATTATGAGTTTGGTGAGCCGGTAGGAAGAAATGGTAACCGCCACCGTTCATTTGCTCCGGTAAACTCCTATCCTACAAAAGATGGTTTTGTAATCATTGCTGTCGGGAATGACCGCCAGTGGGCTACTCTTGTTGCCAATCCTGAGTTTGTCCGGTTGAATATTCCTGACTACGTTGCCAACCGTGGCCGTATTAAGGATATCGAAAGACTGGATCAGACTTTGAGAGAAATTGCCAGCTCTATGAAAACGGAAGATTTAATTAAGATATGTAACAATAGTGGAATTCCCGTTGCTAAGGTGGCTACTGTAAACGACATAATGTCTGATCCCGGTCAAATAAAAAATATGGTCCGAGCCAAAGACTCAAGATCCGGTTATGAAATCACACTTCCTCCTGATCCTGTTATTAGGTTTTCAGAAGAGAAAACAATTAGTTTCCCTCCGCGATTGGGTGAACATAATGAAGAGGTTTTGACCAAATATCTAAATTACTCGTCAGAAACCATTAAAGAGTTGAAAAATAAAATCATCGGTTAATCCACTTAAAGCCCGGTTGGTCATGAGGGGACATCAATGATTAATAAACAGAAAGGAAGGGAGAGATAGCGTGAAAAACAACTCAACTTTATTTTAAAAAAGGCGCACTAAACTAAGGCCCTTAAAGACCTAAAAAATCAGCTTTAGTTTAAGCCACGGAAATATCAGTAGCTTTTATTAGACCAAGGGAAATCAGAAGTTTTGCTGCCTGTTTAACAGCTTTGTCTTTCTGTTTATCCACCATTTCCTGTGGCATATCAGTTTTATACAAATCACTTGGATTCCACACTTCGCCGGTCACAAACATATTGTAAATAGCGGTGAGTATCATCCTTGCGATAGCAATAATTGCTCTTTTTTTGCCTCTCCTTTTGTAAATGCGTTCGTACTTGATTTTGTAGTAAGGAGACTTGTCCGATTTCACGGCTGCATGGGCAACTTGTACCAATGCAGGTTTGAGGTAAACACCAGCACGTGTAATACGGACAGATTTCTTCTTGCCAGCAGATTCATTATTGCCAGGCGTTAGTCCCGCCCAGCAGCACAAACGCTTGGAGTTGGCAAACTGAGACATATCTGTACCAATCTCGGAGATAATGGTGATTGCAGATGCTCTGTTAACTCCGGGAATGGTACAGAGAAGTTTAATGGCACTTTCATAAGGTTCGACCAACTTATCAAGATTTTCGTCCAGTTTAGCAATGGATTGGGATATATAGTCAAGGTGAGAACGAACCATTATCATACGCTCTTTTTGTGCCTGAGTCATTTGATATCCTTCGATAGATTCTACCACGGTATCTGCCTTTTTCTTCAGTGATTTCTGGAGAAGAGAAGTACAGTATTCTGGATTGAAGGTATCTGAGGAAATTAGATAATCCGTGATGGAAGTGGCAGATTTGCCAAACATGTCAGAAACGACAGCATCAAGGGCTACATTACAGACGGTAAAAGCGTTTTGGAAACGGTTCTTTTCACTGCTTCTACAAGAAACAAGTTTGGAGCGATAGCGAGTGTATTCACGAAGAATACGGATGGGTTTTTCAGGAATATAACTTCCTGGGACTAAACCAAGACGGAAAAGGTCACCAATCCACTTGGAATCCTTTGTATCATCCTTATTTCCTTTTACAGCCTTCACCCATTTGGGATTGGCAACGGTAACACGGATGGTATCCTCCAGAAGGTTATAGACTGGAACATAATACTTACCGGTGGATTCCATACACACATCGAAGCAGTTGTTATCAATCAACCACTGCTTGAATTGGAGAATGGAATTGTTAAAGGTAGAGAATCTCTTTTTTGAATAATGTGGAGTGATTCCTTGTGAAGTGATAATTGTGGCGACGAGAAAAGTCTTATGCACATCGACACCACAACAGATAGGATAAACAACTTTCACGGCAAAGCCTCCTTTCATAATTGAGGGGGAAGACATTGACTGAACCATCACACATCTAACAAAGAGCTAAAACAATGATTAGCGTGCGGCCTTAAAAGAACCACTTATTTGTGCTTGAAAGATGATTCCTACACTGGTTATTATACTGTTTTGAACTGAGAAGTAATCTACGACTCTCCTCACCGTGCTTTGTAGTGTATCTTCTCCCTACACTAATCATAACAAAGTGGTGAAAACCGCGCACCATTTTTTCATTACTATTTGTGCCGCCAGCGGTAGCGGCGGAATGGAGGTTATTATGGATTTAAGACTTTCAGACGAACAGCAGATGATTCAGAAGACAGTTCGAAAAATCATGGAAGAAAAAGTAGCACCCAGGGCGGCAGAAATTGACGAAAAGGCAGAATTACCCAGGGATGTAATTGAACTCTTTAAAGCTAACCAAATTTTCAATCTAGTTGCTCCCCAAGAGTATGGAGGCCTAGAAGGGCAGTTATTAACCCTGTGTATAGCAATTGAAGAAGTATCACGGGTTTGCGGCAGTTCTTCCATGATTCTTGGCAACCAGTCATTGGGTGCCGGCCCTATAGCCTTATGGGGTAACGAGTCCCAAAAAGCAAAATACCTACCTGGGATTGCCGAGGGTGAAATTTTTGCTTCTTTTGCCCTAACTGAGCCCAATGCCGGTTCGGATGTTGCCGGGATGCAGACAAGAGCAGTTTTAAAAAACAATCGCTTCATTATTAATGGTAACAAGTGTTTTATCACTCACGCAGACATTGCTGATGTCTTTACGGTTTTTACCAAGGTAGCAGTTGAGGGTAAAGACAAGATAACAGCATTTCTTGTTGATACCAAAACACCAGGGATATCCTTAGGAAAGAAAGAGAATAAAATGGGTCTCCGGGGTTCTTCCACATGCAGCATTAATTTTGAAGATGTAGAAGTACCGGAAGAAAACATTTTAGGAAATATCGGAGACGGGTTTAGGATAGCTCTGGATTGCCTCGACAAGGGTCGGATCATGACCGGTTCAATGGCAGTTGGTATAGCCCGGGGTGCAATGGAAGTAGCCGCTTCCTTTGCTCAAACCCGGTATCAGTTTGGGAAACCAATCAGCGACAACCAGGGAATCCAGTTTATGCTGGCGGATATGGCCACGGAAACCGAGGTGGCCAGGGCTATGGTAAGGATGGCAGCCTGGAATTATGATAATAAGACGCCGGATATGGTGAAGTTTTCAGCTATGAGCAAGTTATACGCCACTGATATGGTTATGCGCACCACAACGGATGCTGTGCAGATTATGGGCGGATATGGATATTGTAAGGACTACCCGGTGGAACGAATGATGCGTGATGCTAAAATATTTGCCATTTTTGAGGGCGCTAACCAAATCCAACGTTTAGTTATCGCTCGTTCTATACTGAAATAAAAATTCAAATCAATAGGAGGTAAGAGAAATGAGGTTAAAAGATCGGGTAGCTCTAATCACCGGAGCTGGGAGGGGGATTGGTGAAGCTATCGCCAGGCGTTTTGCTGCCGAAGGTGCAATTGTTGTTGCCACCGATGTCATGGAAGAAAATATTAAGAAGCTCACAAATGAATTAAATGCAAATGGCTTTAGATCCATGGCAATCCCTGTAAATGTTACTAACAAAAATGAAGTTGAATCCATGGTCCAAAAGGTAGTCAGCAATTATGGCAGGCTGGATATTTTGATTAATAACGCTGCGATAAACCGGGATGCCCTTACCAAGAAGATGACGGAAGAGCAATGGGATACTGTAATCGACATAAATCTTAAAGGAAGTTTCTTATGTGCCAAGGCCGCCGCGGAGCCAATGATGGAGCAAAAATACGGAAAGATTAACAATACAGCGTCCATTGGAGCCTTGGGAAATATCGGGCAAGCCAATTATACAGCCTCAAAGATGGGTGTAATCGGACTTACAAGTACTTTAGCTTTGGAACTGGCCAGATATAATATCAATGTTAATTGTGTATCCCCCGGTGGCACTGAAACGACGATGACAGCCGGCATTCCTGACAATGTTCGACAAAAGATTATTGAGGGGATACCTTTAAAACGCTTCGCCAAACCTGAAGAAATTGCTAATTTGCATTTATTCCTAGTTAGTGAAGAAGCAAGTTTTATAACTGGTCAGACAATATTTTGCGATGGTGGAAGTTCAGTAGGATTTTAGGATTTACTAGGAGGTTAATATGTATTCTAAAGCTTTTATTCCATATGGTGGATATTACAGTTCTCCCTTTGCCCGCTGGCAGGGGAGTCTACAAAATGAGCATCCCGTTGAGTTAGCAGCAAAAACTGCCGGAAAATGGTTGGCTACAAAGAAAATTGATGTTAAACTGTTTGAATACCTCATTTTAGGTAAAACCATCGGGCAGTTGCATACCTTTTACGCGGCACCTTGGGCGGCTGCCTTAATGGGTGCAACTGAAATACCGGGCTGTCATATCCCCCAGGCATGTTCAACTTCGGCTACTTGCCTAAATCAGGCAGCAGCGGGTATCGAAAATGGACAGTATGAAAATGTATTTTGCCTGATGACAGACCGCACCTCTAATGGTCCACATACTATTTGGCCCAGCCCGGCAAGTCCTGGCGGGATGGTTATTTCAGAAAATTGGACCATGGATAACTTCAACGGAGATCCTTGGGGGGGCATCTCGATGATTGAAACTGCAGAAGCGGTGGTTAGAGAAGCGAGTGGGATTACCAAAGAAGATTGTGATAGGGTAACCTTGAGGCGTTACGAACAGTATCTGGATGCACTGGCCAATGACCGGGAGTTTCAGAAACGCTACATGTTTCCGGTAGAATATAACAAGAGCAAAAAGGAGACCATCCTACTTGAAGCAGATGAAGGCATCACGGCTACTTCTAAGGAAGGATTGTCTAAATTAAAACCGGTTGTTGAGGGCGGAGTACATTCATTTGGAGCTCAAACCCATCCGGCGGATGGCAACTGTGGAGTTATCTTAACAACAATGGAAAAAGCACGGGAACTTAGTACTGACAAAAACATAGAAATTCAAATTCTTTCCTATGGTTATGCCCGTGCTCCCAAGGCTCGAATGGCAATGGCCTCTGTACCGGCAGCCAGAATGGCGTTGGCTAAGGCCGGGATTGGCATCACGGATGTAAAAGCTATAAAGACCCATAATCCCTTTGTTGCCAACGATTTGTACCTTGCCAAAGAAATGAATATTGACGTCATGAAAATAAATAATTACGGTTGTTCTCTAATTTATGGGCATCCCCAGGGACCTACCGGCGGCCGGGGAATAATTGAAATGATTGAAGAGTTGGTTGTCCTTGGGGGCGGTTATGGGGTGTTTACAGGATGTGCAGCCGGAGATACCGGTGCTACCGTGGTTATCAAGGTATCTTAATTTGCAGTTTTCAAAAATATTTCGTGGAGGGGATTATGATGGGATACATAACAAGAGGAAAAACATTCGATGATTTTATTATTGACGATGAAATATTTACGGCAGCCCGGACTATTACTGAGGCGGATGTGGTCAATTTTGCCGGACTATCCGGTGATTTTAATCCGTTGCACACAGATGCGGAATTGGGGAAGAAATCCGGTTTTGGCGAACGGATAGCCCACGGGGCATTGGTTTCAGCGGTAGCTACCGGCCAGGTTAATCAATTAGGTATCTTCGAGGGGACAACGATTGCGGTTGCTCAAGTAACGACCAAATATTCTGGGGCGGTTCGCTTTGGAGATACGGTTAATACGATTATCAAATGTATTGATAAAAAAGAAAGCAAGAAACCGGATCGGGGGGTGGCTACCTTTCAAGTTACGGTGTTTAACCAGCATGGGCAGGTAGTTCAAGAAGGCGAATGGATAATCATTTTAAGTAGGAAATTGTAAAAGCAATTCAGAGCCTGTGGCCGGGCTTTCTATTGGTCGTATACATGATCTGGAGAATGTAATTATGGCAGATATCTTAGGGTGATTACACCAAAACGAATGAAATACGGACCAGCAGTTAACCAGTTAGCGTAACTAGCTGGTTAACTGCTTTTTTGGCGTATAAGATACGTATATCTTTCGGGTACCACTCAACTATGCATAGTAGTTCCGCACAAGAAAAGCTAAGACCAGCGCTTTCGTCACAGGCACAAGGGCGACTGAGCCTTGTTATACAAGGCAAGTCTACTTTGGACGCTAGCTAAGTTTTCTAGGTGTTTTTTTGCACCGACTGTTGCAGTATTGCGACAGTCTTGGAGTAATAAGGCATTTAGATAATTTATACAGAAAAACTCAAAAGATTAAATTATTTTTGTCGCATTTTGGCACCATCTGAAATTAAGAAATCCACTGTTATAGGCAACGGTAAGTTGGCATAATTGTTGCAATTGCAATTGTTTATAGAAATGATTTTATAAAAGTGGAATGGGAGGTGCTGAAAGATGAGGTGCGCAGAGACAGGATATAATCTAGAGGTTGATTTATCCAGAGGAAATATTCAAAGGGTAGAAACTGATCCAATATTAACGGAACTTCATCTTGGGGGTCTAGGTACTAACACTAAGATATTATGGGATAGAGTTGGGCCGGAAGTTCAGCCCTTTGATCCCGAAAATTTATTGATATTTAGTGCTGGTCTTTTGGGTGGAACGCCCGCTACTGGTGCTACTCGCACAGTTATTTCTACCATTTCCCCGCAGACTAATTTAATGGCCTTTTCCATGATGGGAGGCTTTTTCTCACCAGAATTAAAGTATGCAGGTTATGACAAAATAATTATTCGCGGTAAGTCTCCTGATTTGGTTTATTTGTGGATAAATAACGACAAAGTTGAAATACGGGATGCCTCTCATTTAAGGGGTAAGGGTGCTATAGAAACAGCAGAAATTATTAAAAAGGAGTTGAGGGAGCCAAGGGCCCAGGTGGCTGCTATCGGCTTGGCAGGTGAAAACAGGGTTTTTACAGCTTCCATCGAGCATAGTAAATCTAGTGCCAGTCGCCTCGGAACAGGTGCTGTTATGGGGGATAAAGGGTTAAAGGCAATTGCTGTTCGTGGAACTAAGGACATTAATATTGCTGACCCGGCTAAAATGATGAAACTTTGCAACGAAGTGCTGGCATACATCAAATACCGTGAAGAAACTCCTATCCCGGGGATAATGACCATTAATCAAGGGCTTGGGTCACCGCAAGAGATGAAACACGTTGATGAGAAGTGGCACACTGAAAATTTCGTATGGGGTAACGCGCGGGTGCGCAGAAAAGACTTTTGGACCAAGGAAGTGGAAGAGAAGTGGACGGAGACCCAGTTAAACGCTCGGAAGCGGTTGATAAGTTGCTTTAACTGTCCGATGGAATGCGGTGCAATAATTTCTCTTCCGGGAATATCAACCTATATGATGAAATGCTTTTCGAAACTAACCTATACAATGGCGGCCTTTTCAGACCTGGATTTTGGTTTTAGAATTGCTCAACGGGCTACCGAGTATGGAGTTGACGGATTCTCCACCCCGCAAATTATGGCCTTTGCCGTTGAACTTTATGAAGCCGGTATTTTGACTGATAAAGACTTTGAAGGTTGCCCTCCCGATAACGAGGGCAGATTCTACTGGTTACTGGACAGAATAGTCCGGCGGGAAGGGATAGGCGATATTTTGGCCGATGGCACTTACTGGGCGGCAAAAAAGATCGGTAATGGTGCAGAAGCATATGCCAATAATACCATCAAAAAACATGAGCAGGTTCCCATCAAACTAGGAATGCTGAATCCTGTTTATTTCCTAATGTATGCTACCGGCGAGAAGCTAAACATTACCCAGATTGAAGGCCAGTTCCCCCAGGGACCTTTTGCTTCGGTGGAGGAGAGAGAAGCTTTTGTAGCGGATTGGATCCAAGTACCTGATGAAAAGTTTAAGCAATATTTCCTGGGCTGGGAACTCCGGGGAGAAAACTCCAATCCATATTACCCGACAGTTGATATGGCCGTTGACATCGTTGACTGGCAAGAGATGATGCACTACATTGATGACTCTGTCGGGATGTGCGCCGGTTTATCATCCTTTCCACTGAAGCCTCCCTATCATATCCATAATTACCCCCATGTTATATCAGCAGCAAGCGGAATCGATATAGATAAAGAGGGACTTAAAAAAATATACAGAAGGAATCGGAACCTAATTAGGGCCTTTAATGTGAGAAGAGGCTTAAGACGAGCTGATGAGAAGCCGCCGGAAAATCATTGGAAGAGAAGATTCCCCGAACTTGAAGAAAAGCTTTTAGATGCTTACTACAAATTTAAGGGTTGGAATAATGATGGTATTCCTACTAAAGAGACCCTCTACGATTTAGATTTGGGTTACGTCGCTGAAGACTTAGAGCAGAGGGGGATAATAGAATGAGTAAAGTAAAGAAGAAGGTAAAAGTAATCAAGGTTACTGCAGGGATAGATAGTACCAATGATTTGAATAACTGAGTCAGTATGTAGCCAAGGTATGGAGCTGTTCTAAAGTGGAGTTAGGCCACTTTGGGACAGCTCTTAATTATTAAAATTTACCACCGGTGAATTTATGGATAAATAAATACTCTTGTTATATAATATTTAGGTAGCCTAATAATTTATTCCTCTAACAAAAGGGAGGCAGAAGATGACGGTTTATAGAAATCCCATAGCTCAAAAACTATTAGAAGCATTCTCCCAGTTTCATAAATTAAATTGGAAACAAAGCCCCATAGTTGGGTTAAAATCCAGCGAAATCATGGTGCTATATAGCATAAAAAAGAGGACGCCGCCGGAGTCCCCTGGGATTAAGGTATCAGAGATAAGCAGTGCCTTAAGTGTGGCTAACCCCACTATTACCCAACTGATTAATGCCCTGGAAGCCAATGGCTATGTGGAACGTACCATGGATCAGGAAGACCGGCGGGTTGTGCGGGTGAAACTTACCGGTAAAGGGGAAACTACGGTGGATAAAGCTACCGGCGCTTTTTTCGAATCCTTTAATGGGTTGGTCGATTACTTAGGGGAGGAAGAGAGTAATCGATTGGCGGAGGTTTTAGCAAAGGTTTACCGGTATTTTAGCGAGCTCAAAAGAGATAATCCTTGAAAGGGTTTTTATTAAATTAGGAGATGATTTTTTCATGTTAAAATTGTTTAGGTTTCTCAAACCCTATAAATTTTCCATTGCTGGATTGTTGGTGTTTTTACTACTGCAATCCCTTGGGGAGTTATATTTGCCCACTTTGATGGCGGATATTGTTGATGATGGGATTGCTAAAGGGGATCTCGATTATATTCTTAGGGTGGGTGGGTTCATGCTGTTGGTGGCTGTTGCCAGCGCTATCTGCGTGATTTTGGCCAGTTATCTATCGGCTAAAGCGGCTACGGGGTTTGGTAAAGACTTGAGGAGCAGGGTTTTTGCCCAGGTGGAGAGCTATTCTCTTAATGAATTTGATAAGATTGGAACTGCTTCGTTGATTACTCGGACCACCAATGATATTACCCAGGTGCAACAGGTGTTAATCGTGATGATGCGGATGATGGTCAGTGCACCCATGATGTGTATCGGCGGGATTATCATGGCGGTATCTAAGGATGCCAAGCTGTCATTGGTACTGTTGGGGGTGATTCCCCTGTTGGCCGGAATAATTATTTACACTGCCAGGAGAGGGATGCCCCTTTTTAAGGCGATGCAGGCGAAAATTGACAAATTGAATCTGGTGACCAGGGAAAACCTTACAGGGGTTAGGGTGATTCGGGCCTTTAACCGTCTTGACCACGAGAAGGTGCGGTTTGGCGAGGCCAATCGGGATCTTACGGATACCGCTATTAAAGTCAATCAGTTGATGGCGGTGGTGTGGCCGATTATGATGTTGTTTATGAATTTTACTACTGTAGCTATTATTTGGTTTGGTAGCGTTCGCATCGATGCTGGGGATATTCAGGTTGGGGATTTGATGGCCTTTATTCTATACGCTACGCAGATTATGTTTTCTTTGGTGATGGCTTCCTTCCTGTTTGTGATGGTTCCCAGGGCCGAGGCTTCCGCCATCAGGATAAATGAAGTGCTGAACACCCTGCCGGAGATTAAAGACCCTACAGCAGTAAAGGAGGCCGGTGGTACAAAAGGCTTAGTGGAGTTCAATAAGGTAACCTTCAGCTATCCCGGTGCGGAACAACCTGCTCTTTCTAATATTTCTTTCAAGGCCAGGCCAGGGGAAATCACCGCCATCATTGGCGGGACGGGTTCGGGTAAGTCTACCCTGATCAGCTTGATTCCTCGTTTCTATGATATCGAGATGGGCAGTATTCTAGTTAATGGCGTGGATGTCCGGGAGATGACCCAGGAGAGCCTGAGGGCAAAAATCGGTTTGGTGCCTCAGATGGCGGTGCTTTTTACCGGAACGGTGACGGATAATATCCGGTACGGTAAAGAAGATGCTACTGATAAAGAGGTAAAAGAGGCGGCTGAAACGGCCCAGGCTACCGAGTTTATCTCCCAAATGGAAGAGGGCTTTGAGTCGGTGATTGCCCAGGGGGGTACCAATGTTTCGGGGGGCCAGAAGCAGCGTCTTTCCATTGCCCGGGCCTTGATTAGAAGGCCGGAAGTCTATATCTTCGATGATAGCTTTTCCGCCTTGGATTTTAAAACCGACGCCCGGTTGAGGGCCGCCCTGAAGAAGGATACGGTTAACTCTACGGTGATTATTGTAGCCCAAAGGGTGAGCACCGTGATGGATGCGGATCAGATTATTGTGCTGGATAATGGGCAAATCGCCGGGATTGGCAGCCACAAAGAATTATTAAAGAACTGTGAAGTTTACCGGGAGATTGTTTCCTCGCAGTTGTCGGAGGAGGAATTGGCATGAGGAAAAAAGAGGAGAGAAAGGAAAGCGGTTTCGGGGGCGGCCCGGGGAGAGGCCCTGGAGCGGGGCCGGCTATGGCTATGCCGGTTCAGAAGGCCAAGGATTTTAAAGGCACTTTCAAAAGATTGCTGAGGTATCTTAAACCCCGTAGAATGCAGTTATTGGCTGTAGGAATCACGGCACTTCTAAGTACAGTTTTCAGTATTGTCAGCCCTAAAATCATGGGTAATGCCACAACCATCTTATTTAACGGGGTGATGGCCAAAGCCAGGCATGTGGCTGGGGCCAGGGTGGATTTCGAGGCCATTGGCGAGATTATCTTAATTTTGGCCGGACTTTATCTCCTTAGTTCGGTTTTCGCCTATATTCAGCAGTATATCATGGCTGGAGTGGCCCAGGAGACGGTTTATGACATTCGCAAGGACGTCAGCGAAAAACTGGCCCGCTTGCCGCTGAAATTCTATGATTCCCGTACCCATGGTGAGATTTTGAGTCGGGTTACCAATGATCTCGATAATATTGCCTCCACATTACAGCAGACCATGACCCAGTTGATAACATCCTTGATTACCATCGTGGGCATTGTGGTGATGATGTTTTCCATTAGTCCTTTGTTGGCGGTAATTGCTCTGGTTACTCTGCCCCTATCTTTTGTGGTGACTGCAATGGTGGCCAAAAGGTCACAAAAGTTCTTCAAGGATCAACAGAAGGAACTGGGCCGACTCAACGGTCATGTGGAGGAAATGTACACCGGGCATAAAATAGTGAAAGCCTTTGGCCGGGAGAAGCAGTCTATCAAGGAATTCGATACCATTAACCAACGGCTGTATGAGGCCGGCCGGAAGGCCCAGTTCATCTCCGGGACAATCATGCCCCTGATGATGTTCATTGGTAATATCGGGTATGTGCTGATTAGCGTGGTGGGAGGTATTCTGGTTACCAAAAGGAGTCTGGAAATCGGGGATATTCAAGCCTTTATCGCCTATTCCAAACAGTTGACCTGGCCCATAACCCAAGCGGCCAGTATGGCCAATATGATTCAGTCCACTGTGGCTTCTGCTGAGCGGGTTTTCGAAATCCTTGACGAGGTGGAAGAAGTTCCGGAGCGAGAGGATGCCACCGTGATTCAGTTCCCCAAAGGGAAGGTGGAGTTTCAGAAGGTTAAGTTTGGTTACAAGGAAGAGGCGGCCCTAATCGAGGATATGGACATTGATGTCCAACCTGGCCAGACTATTGCCATCGTAGGGCCAACGGGGGCGGGGAAAACCACTCTGGTTAACCTGTTAATGCGGTTTTATGAAATTAATGGGGGGAAGATTACCATTGACGGTGTGGATATCCGGGACTTGAAGCGGGGTCAATTGCGCAGCATATTCGGGATGGTGCTGCAGGATACGTGGCTGTTCAACGGGACAATCAGAGACAATATCGCTTACGGGCGAATTGGAGCCACGGAGGCAGAGGTTATTCAGGCGGCTAAGGCGGCCCATGCGGATCATTTTATTAGGACCCTGCCTGAGGGGTATGATACGGTGCTTAATGAGGAGGCTTCAAATATCTCTCAAGGGCAGAAGCAGTTGCTGACCATTGCCCGGGCCATTTTGGCCGACCCGGCCATGCTGATTCTGGATGAAGCCACAAGTAGTGTGGATACCCGGACGGAGATCTATATCCAGAAGGCCATGGCGGAGTTGATGAAGGGCCGAACCAGCTTTGTGATTGCCCATAGGTTGTCCACCATTAGGGAGGCTGATCTTATTCTAGTGATGAATAATGGCCGGGTGATTGAGAAGGGTAATCACCAGGAGTTGTTGGCTAAGGGCGGATTTTATGCTGATTTATATAACAGCCAGTTCACTGGGGCAAGTTTGGAAAGGGAAGCGATTTGACAGGGAAAGTCAATTTCCAATCATTGACTTGTCCATGGCTCCCTGATAGAATAATAGTGAATTGAGAGGAGGCGGGTGATTATGACCGAACTGCTCAAACTGGATGAAAAATTGCTTTCTTTGCCTGGGTTTTTCGTATCCATACCGGAAGTAATGGCGGTGATTCTATTCGGGTCTTACGGGACAGAGAACCAGACACCACTAAGCGATATTGATTTTGCGGTATTGTTTAATAAAGAACAGAATCTTTCCGAAGAAATGGTTTTTTTGAGTAAGTTATCAGATGCTTTGGGGACTGACCGGGTTGATTTGGTTAACTTGAACAAGGCACCGATTAACATTCAATTCAAGGCGATTTCCCAAGGTAAGATTATTTATGAAAGGGATTACGTAAGTACTTGCGACTATATTGAAAAGGTCATTAATTTTTATCAGGATTATGCCATTGATCTCCATAACTTTTACCGGGAATATGATGAAGCCTTGAAGGAGGCATATTCAGGTGGTAGATAAAGAGAAGATTCGTCTCAAAATTCAATATATCGAAGGGAATAACGCTAAGCTGGAACAGCTCCGGCGGTTAACCCTTGAGGAATTTGTTAAAGACTTTCGTAATATCGAAGCTGCAAAACACTTATTGCAGGTTAACATCGAAGCTATGATTGATATTGCCAATCATGTTATTGCCCGGTACAGGTGGGAGACCCCTGCTACAAGTGGTGATTCTTTCAAGATTCTTTGGCAAAAGGGTTATCTAAACGATAAAGAGCTAGAAGTGTTTAGTCAGATGGTAAAGTTCCGCAACCGTGTTGTTCATTTATATCACACTGTTGATGATGAGGAAATCTACAGAATTTTACAGAAACATATAAGTGATTTTTCCTTATTTATCAAGGCAATCAGTAATCAATTATTTTAAGGCTGTAATGGCTAGAAGAGGTTCTTATTAGCTGTTTTACTGAAAAAGGAAAGAGCCCAACATAGAGATAACAAAGCTACGGCAGTTTGGATAAGTACCGTAGCTTTGTTTAACCAAGGGAGTCGTTATTTGCGACTCTTTTTCTTTATCACCTCAGGGGATGCAATTGAATATCCCATGAAGCCTAGTTTTGCGCCAAGATCATAATATTCACCGTTGTTATACGAGACTAAGCTGGTTTTCTTGAAGTCTATCTTACCTTTTTCATCAAGGAGTTCAGGATGGGCTTCAATGATGGTCCTCCTTTTTAGACTCCGATTAAGGAGAGCTGATCGAGAAACGCCACGGCAAAGCTTCCTGTGCCGTGGGCTTCCTTGGCTGCCCGTTCGCCTGCTGCTGCAAAAATGGCTGAGGCGGCGGTAGCTGCTCTGAGGGGACTTTCGGTTACTGGGAGAAAGGCGGCGATTAGGGCACCGAGGGTGCAACCTGTGCCGGTCACCTTGGTCAAAATCTCATGCCCACCTGGTACGCTGGTGACAACCTTCCCGTCAGTGATATAATCGGTTTCCCCGCTGATGGCTACAACGGCCCCGGTGCTTTCGGCCAGTTGGCGAGCGGCGGGTAATGCTGCGATGGAGGCCGCAGTGGAATCCACACCCTTGGCGCCTCCCACAGAACCGGCGACGGCAAGGATTTCAGAGGCGTTGCCCCGGATGACGGAGGGGCGGTATCTGATGAGATCGGCGACGACTTTTGTCCGGAATTCAATTGCCCCGGCTGCCACTGGATCCAGTACCCAGGGGGTGTTGGTCTCATGAGCGGTGGCGGCTGCCTTTAGCATCACTTCGGCGTCATGGCCGGTGATGGTGCCTACATTGATTAATAGCGCCTGGGCGATACCAACGAAATCAGCGACCTCCTCAATGGTGACCACCATGGCAGGGGAAGCCCCAGTGGCCAGGAGCACGTTGGCAGTGAAGTTGGTTACTACTATATTGGTGATGCAGTGAGTCAGGGGAGCATTTTGGCGCAATTTGGCCAGGTCTTCAACAATCTCCGGATGGGGCCACACTCTGCTGTAAGTCACGTCTTCTGCTGTTCCCATTTTCATCAATCTCCTTATCTATGGTTTGATGGCAACTATGCCGAGTAGATTCCAGTGCCGCACCCGATGTCAAGAGCGATTCCCTCGCCCGGCCCAACCAAGTTGGTGAGGAGTTGGTGAGCAGGGTTGGTTAGTCCACCCCGTTTGCTGGGGTCGTTCATTACGGTATCGTAAAATTAGCTAGTCCCTCGTAGCGGGCATTGGGTTATTCATATGGATACACCCCTATTATAATATAGTTTGGGTAAAAAAAGAGGTTGGTTCTCATAAATAATGAGAACCAACCTCTGGCTTTCCAGTTGGAAGAATTGTTGAGTATTCTTATTGGTTTAACTAATTTTAATGCATGAGGGTTTATTCGTCAAGGAAATTTTGCTTCGTCAATTTCCTAAAGGGAAGGTGGAGGTCTCTTTTTTGGCTCATGTCGAAGAAAGTCGTAATTTTACGAGCGAAAGCAGGATGGCAAAGGCAGGAAATTGACAATAAAGGTGGAATTACATGGATGTTATAAGAAAAACAGGAAAAAGCACCTAGTGCTTTATAAGAAAGGTATCTACCCCATGAGTACAAAAGTTGATCCGAATAAAGTGGATGAGTTATCAAGTGAATATAAGCGGCTAAGCAGAATAATAGAAGACGGTGAAAGAGGCATTAATAGAGAGATATCACGTCTGATTAACGATACAGAAGCCCAATACGACGAATATTATGTACGTGCCAACACAAGAGAAATTGAATTTTTGTTGGAGGATATAAGATTACTGGCCGAGGCAATAACTGGGCGGCTTAATGCCAAATCTTATGCATTAAAACAGGCAGCAAACCAGTATAGATCCGATGAAGAAAAGGCGAAAAGGGTATTTAAAGTTAAGTCCAACCTTTCCCTTGCCAAAGAAGGCTCTTTACTAGCTCTTCCCCCAGGAGTGACACCCCTTAAAAACAACCCGTCCATCAATCCCAAGGTGTACAACGAAGAAGTGAAAAAACTCCAACAGAAGCTGAAAGACCTTGGTTATGACATCGAGGCTGACGGCTATTTCGGGCAGAAAACCCTCGCGGCTGTTAATGCTTATAAGAATAAGTATGGTTTAGGAAATAGTGGGAAATTAGCAGGTGTGGTTGGTAACCAGACTTGGCTTTATTTGTTTGGTAGATTAACCGGAGAGTTGAAGTTTGACCCCAAGAAGTATTCGGCCCAGGTCAAGATGGCCCAAATCCGGTTGAAAGACCAGGGATATGATGTTGATGTTACCGGTTTTTTTGATGAAAAGACACTTAAAGCAGTGAATGAGTTTAAGGAAAAGAATAACCTTGGCAACACCGGCAAGTGGAAAGGGGTTATCGGGCCGCAGACTTGGGACGTCTTGTTTGGTTTAGCAAGTATTACGAGGGATAATATTTTAAATAAATTACCGGGAACGGGTTCGTTACCAGGTAAAACGATTCATGCTGCTGCGATAAGTTCTTATTATATGGACATAGATAATGCAATTGAGAATATTAGAAAAAGCTATGGCAAAAAAGGCAATTCGACTGAGTTTACAGATACTTTATACATTCAGATGTATTTGTGGGTTTTAGGATATGACCTTGGCTCCTCCGGCCCAGCGGGTATTGGGGTTGATGGAATTTTTTCTAAAAAGACAAAGGAAGCCGTAGACAAAGTTATACCTGGAGATATTACTAATTTAAAAAAAGCTAGAGAGATCTTAAAGGAAAAAGTTGCCTCTACATTGAAAAAGCGAGCTCTAGAATGGGTAGATATTAACAATAAATCAGGCTCACTACTTGATAAAGATAAATATCCTTTGGTTGACCCGATGTTTTATGTTTTTTTTCAAAAACAACATCAAAAAGATATTGACCCAATTTTTTCAGGGAGATTGGCAGCTTTTGCAAAATCCAACAAAATTGTTGTATTTGTTGGCTCTGGATATAGAAGTTATCAAGAACAGGTAAGGAGTTACATTAAATCAGGTGGTTATAAATATAAAAATGGTAACTGGGTTGGAGGGGATGGGTCCGCAGCTAAACCGGGTAATAGCTGGCATAATTTTGGTGAAGCAATAGATATTAGTTGGCAAGGTGAACCTAGTTCGATATTTTTTAAAGGCTTATATGGACATCGGGAGGCAACAAAGGAACAAAAGGAATTAACAAAATTCGGGATTTTTAAACCTTTGACGTCCGGGAATGGTATGAGGAAAAAATCACAGCTTGAGAATTGGCATATTCAACCCATCGAGACCGAAGGAATCAAAGTTAATAAAAGAAAGTCATTTTACGATGCATATAAGAGTATCAAACCTATTCCGATGTCTGATGTTCCAAAGACAAAAGGGCAAAATCCAAAAACTGAGGATAAAAGTAATTCATCAAATAGTAAGGCCAATAATGATAATAAAAGTGGTTATCGGACTATTTCGGATTTTAAGACGAAATACGATGATGTTATTAAGAAGAAAGCTAAAGAACTAAATGTTGATTCTAATAGTTTAGCTGCTGTAATATTTACAGAATCTTCTGGGGCTGGTTTTTATAAAAACGGAAGTATGAAAATTCGTTTTGAAGTCCATATTTTTTTTGCGTTATGTTGGAAACACAGCTAGAGATTATTTTCGGATCTATAATGGTAAACACCAATTTCGGGAAAGTACAACTGGAGAATGGAAGAATATTCATGTGAGCTCAACGAATGGAGATACTGAATATGCGGCGCTAGAAGTTGCGAAACGGCTAAGTGAGGATGCTGCCTATAAATCAATAAGTATGGGTCTAGGGCAACAAATGGGATTTAATTTTAAAGTTTGTGGTTATAAATCAGCAAAAGAAATGTTTGATGATTACAGTAAAGGCGAAGATCGGCAAATAGACGGTATGTTTAGTTTTGTACAAAATTATGATAAACGTATGTTCCAAGCATTAAAAGAAAAAAATTATGAAACCTTTGTACGATATTATAACGGTGCAAAGATTGGGTCTGGTGCGAATGAAGATTATACGAACAAAATGAAAAACTATGAACGTCAATATAGAAATTTGAATAGAGGTGAGTGATTAGGTGAGGAATTTGTTAGCAGTGGTAATATTAATAATAATGTTAATAACTGGCTGTTCTAGTAACCCAGAAGAGCCGGATAATGGTAAAAACTCAAATACTCAAAATCATAACAAAAACTTTTCTGTTACAAAAAAAGAAAGTGATAACAATTTGTCTTTTATAATAAAATCTGGGTTCGAAGTTGACGATAAGCAATCATTTTGGATCAACTTAGAAAGTTACGGTCAAGTAAAGTTTGTTTCAGGGTGGAATTTCAATGATCCTATTAGAATATTAAAGTTTTACTTGATTGATAAAGAGGAAAACATAATTTATCGCTTTTCAGATTTGCTAGATCAAACACCATGGGATTTTTATGGTATTAGAGCAATCTCTTTCAAGGATGCAAATGCGGACGGTTTGAAAGACATAATTATTATTGCGGAGTACCTGACTGGTGCAGGACCAACAGGAGCGACTCCTTTTCCCGTTGCCGGGATTTATTTTCAAAATAAGAAGGACTTTGCTAGAGTACCTGAATTAGAAGAAGAAATAAATAATTCAGGGAAAAATGAAAGTATTGAATTAATCTTGGATTTTATTAAGAGCTATAATGCCAAAGAGAATCAAAAAAACAACTTAAATAAGCCACTTAATTCCCCAGATTTAACACAACAAGAGTTATTAGGATTACTAAATTTAAAAAAGGAAGCTATTCTTAGTAAGCTTGGTGACCAGTATTCAGTTATACCTACAGGTGCAGAAGGTTCCTACGATGGGTATTATTATAAAAATCATGGAATTACTATCGTATTTGAAAATACCGATGAGATAGCTTTTATTGAATGTGATAAAAAAGTTGTTATTAGTGGGGCTCATGCAGGAATGAAATTTTCGCAGATAAAAGAAAAACTTGGAGAAGCACCGGTAGTAGAATCGTGGTATGGTACACCGGAAAACAAAGTTTATGAAATTAAATATAAAAGGGAGAATTACACTCTGAATTTTTTCTCCTTTAGTAGCGATGGTAACAAATCTGAGTTAACGATAGTTAATAATTATGGAGGTAATCGATAATGAAAAAAATATTAATCTTGCTTTTAACCATATTAATAATGTCACTATTTACAACCAATGGTTTTACAGAACTACCCCTAAGGGTAGTGGTAAATAACACAAAGGTAAATTTTCCCGATGCCCAGCCCTATCTTGACAGTAACGGCAGGATTCAAGTGCCTGTGCGGTTTGTAACCGAAGCCTTAGGGGCAGATGTATCCTGGAATGGTACAAGCCAAATTGTAACCATCAATCGGGGCAATACAACCGTTACCATGAAAATTGGCGAAAATGTCATAACCGTCAATGGGCAAAGAAGAACATTAGATACTAAAGCAGTATTGAAATCTAAGAGAACCTTTGTGCCTGTGAGATTTGTAAGTGAAGCATTTGGTGCTAAAGTAACCTGGGAAAACCAGATAAGAACGGCCTATATCAACATAGATAAAAATGTAGAGATTCATCAACCTAAAGAGGAAGGGGAAACGAAATACTATTCTGGAATAGCCTTCAACCCTAAAACTGATATTTCCAAAGATGGGCGAATGAAATTAGATAAAGCCCAAGAGTTTTTGATGAAACTACTTGAACAAACTACCTTTTATAAAAAGGATGGCAAGTATTATATGCAAGCTACATACCCTGAACTTCCTAAAGGGTTTGAGTTCGGTATGGGTTTAACAATTCAAAGAAATAATAACAAACCAATTATACGCCTAAAAACAAAATCAACTATTATTAAAGCTCAAGATATACCGTATGTCGGAAGTTTTACTAAACAGTTGGGAGATCTGAAAAGTGTTAGTGAAGTTGACGTCTTGAGATTAGGGGCTTCAGTCGATATGATTAATGGTTTCGGGGATGGAGGGACAAAATCAGAAGGTTCTCTCCTTGTTCATACTTTAAAATTTAATGAAGATGAAGTGACAATTCTCTTGGAAATTAGTCCCTTTGATAGTAGGTATGTTAAATATGATTTTAAGAAGCTATTTAAATGGTAAAAAGTTCGGATAAAAAAAGGTGTTGGAGGAATGAGTGATTAGTTTGAAAGAGATTACAATTATAGATTAAGTTTAAATGAGGGCATAACAAAATAAGCCTACTAAGAAGCGGCTTTTAGGGAGCGAATAATTTACAAAATTATTAATATATGGTATTCTTGGTG
>JAJZSN010000047.1 GCA_021849745.1 Bacillota bacterium
GTCAGGAGAACTGAGCCATTTACATACTGCATTGAATCAAAAAAGGGGTTGGAGGACCTTAGTTTACTCAAAAAACAATTTTGGTGCTTCAGCTCTGTCTATTTTAGGCAAAACTTGATTAGAATTGTGTTACTGTGGTATAATATGGTTTTAGAGGCATTTGTAAGAATGGAGGGCATTAATTAATGACAGAACAACAATTAAACGGTAATAGTAATGGTTCTTATGGTGCCAGTCAAATACAGGTTTTAGAAGGTCTGGAAGCTGTCCGTAAACGTCCGGGGATGTATATAGGCAGTACAAGCAGCAAGGGTCTTCATCATCTTGTTTATGAAGTGGTTGATAACAGTATTGATGAGGCTTTAGCTGGTTATTGCGATAATATTCAAGTGGTTATTCATAACGATAATTCCATCACGGTGGTGGATAACGGTCGAGGTATTCCTGTGGATATTCAACCTCAGATGGGACGACCAGCGGTTGAAGTTGTTTTAACCGTTCTTCATGCCGGGGGGAAATTTGGCGGTGAGGGTTATAAGGTTTCCGGCGGTCTCCACGGGGTAGGGGTTTCTGTTGTTAATGCTCTTTCTGAAAGGCTGGAAATAGAGGTTAAAAGAGAAGGTAAAATTCATTACCAGCGATATGAACGCGGTACTCCAACAGGGGATCTGAAAGTTATCGGTGATGCGAAAGATACGGGAACCAAAGTAACTTTTAAGCCTGATCATGAGATTTTTGAGGATTTGGTTTATGATTTTGGTATTTTGTCTCAACGATTAAGAGAGCTTTCTTTTTTGAATAAGGGAGTCAAAATAGGTTTAAAAGACGAGAGAAATGATCAAGAAGCTGTCTTTCAACATGAAGGCGGAATAATCGATTTTGTTAAACATCTCAATAAGAGTAAGGATGTATTAAATAGTTCTCCCATCTATTTCAGCGGCGAGAAGGAAGATGTATCGGTTGAGATAGCTTTGCAATACAACGATGGTTATACAGAGAATATTTTTTCTTTTGCTAACAATATTAATACCCAGGAAGGGGGAACCCACGAAGCCGGTTTTAAGACCGCTTTAACCAGGGTTATTAATGATTTTGCCCGTAAGTATAATATGCTCAAAGAGAACGAAAATAATCTTTCGGGTGAAGATATTAGAGAAGGTTTGACTTGTATTCTCAGCGTCAAGGTTAGAGAACCTCAGTTTGAGGGTCAGACCAAGACCAAGCTGGGGAACAGCGAAGTAAGGGGTATTACCGATAGCGTGGTAGGAGAAGGTATGGGTACCTTCTTGGAGGAAAACCCAGCTATCTCTAAGAAATTTATTGAGAAAGCTATTAATGCTTCCAGGGCCAGGGAAGCGGCCCGTAAGGCCCGGGAATTAACCCGAAGAAAAAGTGCTTTAGAGTCCACTTCCTTACCGGGCAAGTTGGCCGACTGTTCTTCCAAGGATCCCGCTGAAAGTGAATTATACCTGGTGGAGGGTGATTCTGCGGGTGGTTCGGCCAAACAGGGACGGGATCGGAAGAATCAGGCTATTCTTCCCTTGAGGGGTAAGATTATTAACGTGGAAAAAGCCCGATTGGACAAAATCCTGGCCAATGAAGAGATTAGGGCCATGATCACTGCTATGGGCACTGGAATTGCTAATGAATTCGATATAAGCAAAGCCCGTTATCATAAGCTTATCATCATGACTGACGCCGACGTAGACGGCTCTCATATCAGAACTTTACTTTTAACTTTCTTCTACCGGTATATGAAACCATTGGTTGAGGCGGGGTATGTATATATTGCCCAGCCACCCCTTTATCAGGTGAAAAAGGGGAAAGACCAACATTATGTATATAATGACCAAGAACTGGATCAGTTATTAAAAAAGATTGGCCGTGAAGGGGCTAACCTTCAGCGTTATAAAGGTCTTGGTGAGATGAACCCGGAGCAGTTATGGGAAACCACCATGAACCCAGAGGGGCGTACCATTCTGCAGGTTAATTTACAGGATGCTATGGAAGCTGATGAGATATTTACCATCCTCATGGGGGACAAGGTTGAACCCCGGCGGGAATTTATTCAGACCAATGCCAATAAAGTAAGGAATTTAGATATCTAAATGTCGATTTTTGTTGGAATTTCACGGAAATTAATGTAGAAAAAAGAGAGGAATTACCTAAAAACTGTCGAATTAACAATTTCATAGTAAAAAGTATAGTTCTTTTCACGAAAAGGCAAACCCTGGTGAAAGCCAGGTACGCAAATATCCGGGTCTAAAACAGTAATTACCTGTCATGACTGCCGGTTTACCGAATGAAAGAGAACTTTATTCGCTGCTTAGTTATGCAACGTTACGACCTATCTCGGTACCACGGGATAGGTCTTTCTGTTTTTAAAAAAATGATTACGAATGAGGGGGAATCAATATTGTTTAATACAGCAAAAAAGTGGTTCACTAGAATAATAGTTTTTCTGTTGGTTGCAGGCTTAAATTTAGGTGCCATTGACGGCATCATCCGGGGCGTGGCCCGTGAATACTCCTTAGGAACCTTTAACGGCCTAGTCAATTGGTCAGTGGCTAAACAGCCTGATGAAAAGGGTAAGAACCTCAACAAACTGCCAGAAACCGCAGGTTCCAAACCAAGGAAAAACCCAGAGGAGATAGAGGCCAAAAGCAAAAAAGAAGATAAAACCAAACGTACCCTCTACTCCAAAACTTTCAAGGTAGACGAAGGCAGGTATAAAGCCGAAGTCTCTTTAACTCCAATCCACTATGAAAATGAAAAAAAGCAATTGGTAGATATAGATAACACCCTAGTGGAGACCAAAGTAAAAGGCTTCAAGTACGAGAACAAAGCCAATAAAATGAAGGTCTACCTGGCTGAAGCCACCAATCAGGATAAGTTCCTGCGTCTTCAGGATGATAAATATACCCTGGAATGGGTACCCCAAGAAGTGGACAAGGTCGAAGGGGTGGCCCGGCAAAACAGCATGCTCTTCCCTGGGATTCAGAAAAACGTAGACTTGAAATATACCATTACAAGCAATCAAGTAAAAGAAGACATCATTCTTCTTACCAAAGAGGCCGGTAATAAATTCAATTTCACCATGGAAGCAAGGGGCGTGGCACCTAAGGCAAACCCTGATGGTTCCATCAGCCTTATCGACCCCATCAGTAAACAGGAAATCTGGTACGTAGAAAAACCCTTCATGTATGATGACAACGGAGAAACCTCACAAGCAGTGGATATGAAGCTGGAAATTTTCCGAGGTAAGTACATTGTAAGTCTAACCGCTGACCAAGACTGGCTGCAGCAGTCCAACCGCAAGTATCCTGTTACCATTGACCCCCTTATCATCCAGCCCGACCCCAAAATAGGACGGGATAGCTCTATATCCTCCCAATACCCTAACAATAACTATCGGGCTAACCACGAACTATGGGTTGGTAACAGCGAATACTACGGTAAGACCAGAACCTTTGCTGTCTTCACCCAATTAAACAAAATCCCTGCCAACGCTAGTATCACTTCAGCTAAAATCTCCCTTTATAAAAAATCCGGCGGCAATGGCAGTATCAACCTATATCCTGTGGAGGCTGACTGGGCTTGGGACGGCCGCACCCTGACCTGGAAATGGTGGGAGAAAAACAGGAAAACCGGGCCTCAGGTGGATTCAACCACCGGCCCCGGTACAGGATGGTGGACCTTTGATGTTAAGGATTTGGTCGAAAAATGGGTGGATTCCGAAGCTAACTATGACAATTATGGGGTTGCTCTTTCCCCTGATACCGATAGCCAAAATGTAGCTATTTTCTACTCCTGTGATGACCCGGATGATGACAAGCGGCCTAAGCTGGAGGTAGATTACACCACCAAACCCATGGTGCCAGCTAATTTTCAACTGCACATTGACCGCAAGACCGGTAAGATAAAAGCAGACGGCACCGCAGTAGAGGATGCCAGGATATACCTTAATAGCGACGACGGGCAGAGCTTCACCGCCTCCGCCGACGGCAGCGGTAAGTGGGAAAAGGACGGTATGCCCTTCCAGGAAGGCAAGACCAGAAACATTTCCATGTATTACGAGTATGAAGAAGAAGTAACCGATGATAAGGGTAATACCACTACTGTTACCAGGAGAAGTGAAACCACCAGCCAGAAGTTCCTTGTTGCCAGGTATAGTAAAGGAGCCAGAACCAAGAAACTGGCCAAGTTCTATTACAAAGACGGCACCATGGCGGATAAGTTAAACGAGGTTAACCATATTGAGACCGAGTTAGAGATGGTGGTAGGGGATTATGTTTTAGTTCTTGACCCTTTGCGAAGCATGCCTTATACTACCGGGCCTATTATCAAGGAACCTGATGAAGAGTATAGACTGAGGGAAAAAATAAGGCCTTTATACTCCAACAGCGAGATTGTAGGAGATAACATTGATGCTACAACAGGCAACTTCTTTGCCTGGGAGACAGATATAATTTTTGATGCCCAAGGTTTACCGGTAGACTTTTACCGTATTATGAACTCCCAGGAACCGGAGATGTACCGGGGGCCTTTCGGCATTAATTGGCATTTGGGTTATACCAAGATGCTAATCATGTATGAAGACGGCTCCGTCCTGACCGGGGGCGGTGACGGCGGGGGATATTTCTTCCGTCCATCGGGCGGCGGTTTTGTTGCCGACGGTGATGTAACTGATAAACTGGTGAAAAATAGCGATAGCACCTACTCCATAATTACTAAATTTAACACCTCTTACCACTTCGATATTGATGGTATGCTGGACAGCATAACCGACCAAAACGGTAACACCGTCACCCTGACCTACGACCCCGAAGGGCTGCTCAGCGATGTCACTGATGCCGGTGGCCGAACCATCAAGCTATATTATGACGAACTGGGCCGCATTACCCTGCTGGAAGACCCTGCAGGAAGACAGGTGGAGTATGCCTATGACAGCTCAGGCCGGTTGAACCAGGTAATCGACCCCAATGGCGGGATAACTTCTTATGAATACGAAGGACTCAAGATTACTAAGATTACTGACCCTATGGAATATGACGCTGTTACCAATACCTATGACAGTAAGGGCAGGGTGGTAAACCAAAAAGATGCCGAGGGATATGATGTCAACTTGACATATAGTGGCGGAAGTACCACTGTTACGGATAAGAACGAGAGTGAGTTTTTATATAATTTTGATGATAATTACAGGGTGTTGAGTATAGACGGCCCGGAAGGAGAAAGTTATTCTGTTCAACAGGCCTCAACCCAAAGGAACAAGTTCACTTCCGCCGGTAAACCAGTAATCTTAGGGACTACCGTGGAAGGTGAAGTATATAAATCTGCCCAAGAATCCCAAACTTTGACTGCCTCATCAAGTAATCTACCCCTGGTGCAGTATAAGTATGACGACAGGGGTAACCGGGAAGAGGTTATTGACGCCAAAGGCAATAGCACCTATTACGATTACGACAACCGCAACAACCTCACTGCCGCCTTGAACAGTGACAGAAAAGGTACTAAGTATGTCTATGATGACAAGAACAACCTCATTGAATTAGTAGATGCATTAAACAACCAGACCAAAATGACCTATGATGACAAAGGCAACTTATTAACGGTCACTGATGCCGAGGGTCGCACTATTTCATATACTTACTATGATTCCGGCCAGGTAAAGACGGTAACCGATCCAGGCAGAAAAAGTGCGTTTTATACCTATAACAGCGCCGGCAACGTCGAAACCATTACCGATGGCCGAGGATATACCAGTAATTATGAATACGACGAAATCAGCAGGCTGAAAGAATTGACAGACCCTAAGGGCAACCTTACGTCTTACGAATATGACAATAATGGGAATCTGTTAATAGAAAAACTGCCTATAGGTCAAGTGGTAAACAGTTATGATTACAACAACAACCTAATTGGTACTCAGGACGCAGAGGGTAATGTCACCACTTATCGGTACGATATGAGAGGGGATGTTATAGAAGAAACAGACCCCCTATTAAAATCTGCCTGGAAAGAATATGACGGTAACGGTAATTTGATTAAAGTCAAAGATGCCAACTCCAATGATACTAATTACAAGTATGACTCCTTGGGTCGGATGAAAAAGGTCATCGAACCAACCGGGGACAGCTATGAATACTTCTACGACCCCAACGGCAACAGAGTAGGGGTAAAAGATCCTCTAGGCCGTGAAACCAAGTACCAGTATGACAAATTCAACCGCCTCAATGCGGTTATCGACCCCCTCAACCAGTGGGCGGAGTATACTTATGACGACTTGGGCAATACCCGTTTGTTCAAGGATTCAGGAGGAACCAAAACCGAATACAATTATGACAACCTGTACCGGGTCAAGGAAGTCATTGATGCCCTGGGTAATGCTACCCAATATACCTATGACCTCTCCGGCAACCGGGAGACGGTTACCAATGCCATGGGACAGACTTACACCTATTACTATGACGAGAACAATAATCTCAAGAAGGTAGTAGACCCGGAAGGTAACACAACTGAATTCGAATATGATGAGAATAATAACAGGATATCCATGAAGGATCCTCTTGGTAATGTCATCACCTACCAGTATGACGTCCTCAACCGCATGGTAGGGACTGTTGACCCCATGAATAACTCCAGCCGGATTGTAATGGACAACAACGGCAACCGGACAGCGGTTACCGACGGCAATAACAACACCACTAATTTCAAATATGACGCCGCAGGCCGCTTGTGGTTTGTTACCGATGCCAAAAACAATGTCACTGAATATCGGTATGACGACGTAGGTAACCTACGGTTCTTTATCGATGCCAACAAGAATGAAACCGAATACAGGTATAACACCAGGAATCTCCTTACTCATAGCATCAACCCCTTGGGTCAAACAACTTCTTTCCAGTATGACAAGAATGGAAACATCAAAACCAAGACCGACCCCAACGGCAACATGGTGGAGTATGACTATGACGAGCTGAACCGTTTGCTGGGTACCTATTACCCTGATGGTAATTACGTGGAATACGGCTACAACCAACAGGGCAAGCGGGAGTGGATGGAAGACGATTATGGCACCTCCTGGTATGATTATGACACGCTTGGCCGACTGCTGGCGGTAACCAACCAGAATGACATGACTGTGGAATACGACTACAACGAAATCGGTCAGAAAACCATGGTCAATTACCCTGACGGTAGAGCAGTCTACTATGACTATGACAACCTGAACCGGCTGAAAACGGTCAGCGACCGTTTCGATAAAGTCACCTCTTATGAGTATGATTCCATCGGACGTCGTACCAAAACCGCTCTCCCCAACGGGGTGGTGACCACCTATGATTACAACAATGCCAATAGATTGACCGGCATTAAAAGTATTAATGCCAAGAATAAACTCTTGGCCGGGTATCAATATGACTATGACAACGTCGGAAACCGAACTAAGTTGATGGAGACCGTTGGGGACTCGGTTTATACGACTGAATATTTCTATGACCCCTTGAACCAGTTGGACAAGGTCATCAACCCTGACGGCAGCCGGGTAAAATATGACTATGACCCAGTGGGCAACAGACTGGAAATGGTCAAGACAGAAGGGGATTCCCTTTCTATGACGAAGTATTACTATAACAGGGCTAATGAACTGACTAAGTTCAATGTTAATGACGGGCCTTTCACCGAATTCCGCTATGATAACAACGGTAACCGGACAGCCAAGATCGAATCAGGCAACCGGGTTACTAACTATTCTTGGGATTACGAGAACCGCTTAACTAAAGTCCAACTGCATCAGGACAAGTGGGTGGGATTCGAGTACGACGGTGACGGAAACCGTATTACCAAGCTGTCGGCCATGACCCAACCTCAGCACGACCAGGGCAAAGGAAAAGATAACGGCAAAGGCAACGACTCTGGCTTCATCCCACCCGGCAAGGCAAAGGTTAAGAACCAGCAGGCAGAACTAGTTAACGTGCTCCTAGCCAAAGGAGGCGGCGGTGGTGGTTCTGGTAGTGGCGGCGGAAATGGAGGCGGAGGAGGCTCCGGCGGCGGTGGCAGCAATGGAGGGGGCAACTCCGGTGGTAACGGGGGAGGCAAATCAGGAGGAAATAGCGGCGGTAATTCCGGCGGCAAGGGCAATGGCAGTAGTCAAGGAAAAGGAAGTAACAAAGACAGGTCTAATAACGGAAAAGGTAATGATAAAGTAGATAAAGCCAAGAAGGAACTAGAGAAAAAAGAAAGAGCCAAGAAGAAAGATGAAGCAAAAACCAAAAAAGGCTATCGCCAGAAAGGGAAGTATAATAACCGGGGTAAACACCTGGGTTGGTATAAGAACGGCAAAATCCTTGGTGAAAAGATTGAACTAACTTATTATTTGAATGATGTCTCCGACTCGCTGACTCAGGTACTGATGACCTATGGCGAGGACGGTAAGTTCAATGCGGCCTATACCTATGGTCTGGAACGGATTAACGTGGAAGCAGTTGATGAGACCCGGCCCGAGGCCCAAGACCCCTTGTATTATCTGTATGATGGTTTAGGTAGTGTTACCTTTATGGTGAAGCCTGATGGGAACAAGAGGGATCATTACAGGTATGATGAGTTTGGTAAGCCTGCTCCAGGGAATAGCAAGTTATCCGAAGATGGACGAAATGTGCTTCATAACACCTTTGGTTACACTGGTGAGATGTGGGATGAGGAAAGTGACCTGCTTTATCTGCGAGCAAGGTATTATGAGCCCGAAACTGGAAGATTTTTTAGTAGGGATAGTTTTGAAGGATTACTCGGGAATCCTATTACGAAGCATAAATACTTATATGCCGAAAACAATCCAATTATAAAAACCGATCCGACAGGTTTAATGACTTTTGTAATTCATGGTATAAGTGCTAATGTTACTGCTATGACAAATTTTGCTACATATTTAAGAAAACAGGGAATTCAAAAAGTTCACCCATATAAGTGGAAAGATCAGCAGAATACTGAAAATATTCAAGGTTTCTTAAGTGTTATAAAAAATAGAGTTGCTACTTTTAGCAAGGAGTCACTATCATTTGCAGCATTTATATACGGGACTTGGGAATCTTCAAATAAAAAGGGTGAATTAAACATCGTTGCTCATAGTGGGGGTGGTCAGATAGCTGTTAATGCTGCTGCAATTCTTTTATTATTAGATATTAAGGTCGATAAACTTATTTTATTGGATTCCCCAATTTCTTATATACCATTTTCTGTTAAGAGAATCTATAATGCTTATTCTGAAAATATCACTAGTATAAGCTTTTGGAAGATTTATGCTGACGAAAATAAAAAATTTTCTGCTAAGGTAAAACACACTGATTTTTGGTCTAATAGAGATGTTCGCGAGTGGGTAGTTGAAAAATTAGAAGAATGGTAAAATAATAAGGGTCGGTTATTTAAACCGGCTCTTACTAATAACCTAAATTTATATTGGGGGTGTATTATGAAAGGTGTTTTTTACCTGATTACTTTAGGTTTTTTAATAGGGTTAAGTATATTTATATTATATTCTAATACTGAAACGAATAATCAAACAATATTAACCGGTTCAAACGATGAGTGGAACATATACATGAAGACATATACTCATTCATTTCCACCTCCGAAAATTAAACCACCTTTTACGTATGTTACAAATATAAAAACCGGAACATTTACTTTTTTAACGGAATGGTTTCCAAGTCTTTACACGTTAAACAATATGTTAATAGACAAAAAGCTATTAATAGTTAGTCAATCCAATACAATTATGGCATACAAGCGAAATAATTTAAATCTAAGTTGGTCTTATCCCCTTCCAGGAGATTATCAAATTAACAATCAAGGAGCACTAGTACAGAATGAGAATTTATTATATTTCGGTGCATGGTCAAGTAACTCTAAAGAGGGGCTAATTAGTGCTATTGATAAGTCAACAAATAGAGTTATATGGGAACGTAAAATTAAAGGGCTCTATCCACGAACTTTAGGTGCTAATCCTCCCGGATTTGGGATGAATATAACAGGCAATAAGTTAATCGTTAGTGTTAACGGCAATAGTAATAATAGTGATATAAAGAAAACAGGTAGTAATCTTTTAGTATTAGATCTACATAATGGGACTCTTATTTGGGAGAAAACCTTTAATGGATTTTTCCTTGAAGAAGCGATTCCGACAGTCTTTAACAATGACATATATATATCAGAAACAGTGAAATTGAAAAGTGGTTATGTTTCTTATGTGTACAGAATTGACCTGAGCAACGGAAAGACATTATTCAGGCAACAAATAAAAGACATAGTAATAAGTCGTATTTTAGTTTCAAATGAAGAAATTTTTATAGCTAATTACAATGATAATCAATTAAAAAGTGCCATATACTCACTTAAAATTGATGACGGTAAGGTTTATTGGACAAAAGATATCGAATTAGTTAATGATATCAGTATAAGTTCTAATCAAATTTATGTGTCTTATTACGGTGGTATTATGGCAATAGATATAACTTCCGGAAAGACGAATTGGGTTAAGAAACTCGGTGATGACAATTATAATGATTTTTCCTCTCCGGTTATTCCAATTGAAAACTACATAGTTGGTGGAGGTAACGATAGTAACATAAGAATTATACATATGAAAGATGGAACGGAACAGCAAATTATAAATTTGTCTAGAAACATAAAAGGGGTATCGGGTAAACAAATCAACCTTTTAATAGTATCTGGAGATTATATTTTTGGGGCTATAACGGACGGTAGAATTGTTATCTTCAAAGGTACATCATCTATGAACTAATTGGGAGGATTTAATGTTAAGGAAGGTAGTTTAAATTTTAATACCAATCATAATTTACGGTACTTATTGGCTTTTCTTTGCTGAGCTCATCTATAAACCAAAGTTTGACCCTTCACCGATATCCTTGTTAAATACTAATCATGTGATTGAAAGCGTATATAATTTCCCATATCGTGAAAAGCATTTAATCGAAAAGGTGAATATGACGGTTGCTATCCCTGAAACTAATATGAAAGAATTGATTAAATTACGATATGGCGTAACTATTGTTCGCTTTAGGTTGTTTCTAAAGAAGATGCCCTTAAGAATTTTGAATCCATCAAGAAAGCTAGAATAACTACACCTATATATAGCCAAATCAATTCAGGTTATAATAGGCATTTTATTACATATGTAGAAAGAGCACGAGCAGATCAATTTGGTTTATATTTTCCTATGGATTATTATTATAGCTCTGCAGTATTTCTAAAACAAAATTTAGCTATCGTTTTTAGATTTGATTTGTCTAATACTATTTAGATGTCTTTAAATTAGTTTTAAAAAATCGTAGACTTATTACATCGCTTCAACAGATTCCTGGTAAATATGGTTTTAAAAAGGAATTAATTCATCCCCAAAATAATACTGTCCGGGTTAAATATAACAAAAAGACTAAAGAAATCGAATATTTACATTGGAAAGAATAAAGGAGATAAGTTAATGAGAAAAAATATTATTGTTATTAGCTCATCGATTTTAGTTGGAATAGGGTATATCATATTATTCTCAAGGACAAAAATTATTGATTTATATAAGAATATTTTTCCTAATGAACCGGACTTATTTTGGGATACCCTTCCCCTAATCCTAACTAGTATTATCTTAGGCTTAGTAATAGGTAAAAGTGCAATGCAAAAAATTAGATTATTTATTATAAGTTTAGTTACATCAAGTTTTACAGTTATGTTAATTTTAGCTTTATTATGGCAAAACACTTTTAAGGATTTTAGGTAGGATTTTAATTAAGTATTCACACGCTTTAGACCTTAGGGAGTACTATCCGTGAGGATTAAAACTTCCACCTCTTAAACCTGCAGAGAACAATCCAATAAACCGTATTGACCCAAGCGGACATATTCCAACACCTATGGAAGCTGCTGAAATGGCAGACCATGTTTATGATTATACTCAATATGATGATATTGAAGTTAGAAAAGTGAGCGGCGGATGGCGATTAATTGATGTTTGGACTGGTTCTGAAGGTTTAAAAATAGGGATATACATTAGAGGAGATGAACATTCTTCATATGATGGGCCCAAAGAATATGCGTTTGTAAATAAAGGAACTGATAGCGAAAGTGACTGGGTAAATAATGCTCAGCAACTTTATGGTTCATCAACAGACATGCAAGAATCTATTGAGAAGGCGAAATATTTTGTAAAACATTGGAAACATGAGGTAACATTTATCGGCCATTCAAAAGGCGGTGCAGAGGCAGCCGCAAATGCGGTGGCAACGAATAAAAACGCTATCATATTCAATCCTGCAACCGTCAATCTGGAAGCATATAGGCTAGATTCTTCCAATTATAGTGCCAGCATGACTGCATTTATTGTAAAAGGTGATGCATTAAATACTTTGGAGGGATGGTTCAGTGAACCCATAGACAAAGTGGTTTATTTGCCTCAACAGTATGGAGGACATTGGTATGAGGGATGGCAAACAAGCAACGTTGACAGGATAAATAATCATTTTATGGACGCAGTTATAGCTGCATTGAAGGAGGTGGGGTATTGGTAAGATTGAACACAACACTTAAAATAGGTGGCATTGTGGCATTAGCGATAGCTGCTCTAGTTTTTTATGTTACTGTTTATCCTTGGCTGATGCTTGGATAATAAGGCCAATGAACTGACCAGGTTTAATGTCAATGACGGACCCTTCACCGAGTTCAAGTATGATGATAACGGCAACCGGGTTGCCAAAATCGAACCCGGCAACCGGATAACTTCATATTCCCATGACCTGGAAAACCGCCTGACCAAAGTGCAGTTCCACCAGGATAAGTGGGTGGGTTTTGAATACGACGGTGACGGTAACCGTATCACTAAACTGTCGGCCATGACCCAACCCCAGCACGACCAGGGTAAAGGCAATGACCCAGGCTTTATTCCTCCTGGCCAGGAGAAAGTGAAAAAGCAGCAGGCTGAATTAATCAACGTGCTGCTGGCTAAAGGAGGCGGTGGTGGTTCCGGCGGCGGAGGAAACAGTGGCGGAAATTCCGGTAATAAGGGCGGCAACAGCCAAGGCAAGGTGGCAGTAACAAGTCTAATAACGGCAAAGGCAGTGATAAGCCGAAGAACAAAGATATCTCCAAAGCCGACCGGGAGAAGAAAAAGAGCAGACCAAAGCCAAAAAAGGTTACCGCCAGAAGGGGAAATATACCAACCGTGGTAAACTTGGTATAAGAATGGTAAATTACCTGGTGATAAAGTAGAGGTTACCTATTACCTGAATGATGTCTCCGACCCGCTGACCCAGGTCTTGATGACCTATGGCGAGGACGGCAAGTACAATGCTGCCTATACCTATGGTTTAGAGCGGATTGAAGAGGAGGCGATGGATGAGACCAGGCCGGAGGCCCAGGACCCTCTGTGTTACCTGTATGACGGCTTAGGCAGTGTTGCCTTCATGGTGAAGCCTGATGGAAATAAGCGGGATCATTACAGGTATGACGAGTATGGTAAGCCTGCTCCGGGGAATACGAAACTTTCTGAAGATGGAAGGAATGTCAATCACAATACCTTTGGTTATACCGGTGAGATGTGGGACGAGGAAAGCAACCTGCTGTATCTCAGGGCAAGGTATTATGAACCGGAGACAGGAAGGTTTTTGAGTAGGGATAGTTATGAGGGGAACTAACAAATCCATTAACTAAGCATCTTTACGCCTATGTACAGAATAACCCGGTTAATTTGGTGGATCCTACTGGGCATAACTCTGCTCTAGCTGAACTTGCTAATAGTAACCCAGAGTTTGCTGCTTCATTGCGTCCATCCTTACAAAGCATTGGAAACACTCCTGTTGACAAGGTTTTTAATGGTTGGATTGACAGCTATCCATATAAAAGAATCCCTGAGATTAGAACTGGTTTTTTCCATGTCCAATTTTATTTAATACAAGGCTTCTTTGTTTCTGGCAGGAATTTGTGTTATAATTATCTATTGATGGTAATCATAGATATAAATGGAGTTACAGCCGGGAAAGGAATGAGACAATGACAGAAATTAACCATGGCAAGATTTTACCCATTAAGATAGAAGATGAAATGAAGAAATCCTACATAGATTATGCCATGAGTGTAATCATCGGTCGGGCTTTGCCTGATGTAAGGGATGGTTTGAAACCGGTGCACCGTAGGATTCTTTATTCTATGTATGAACTTGGTATGACGGCGGACAAGGCTCACAAAAAGTCTGCACGTCTGGTAGGGGATGTACTTGGAAAATATCACCCTCATGGTGATAGTGCTGTTTATGATGCTATGGTTAGGATGGCCCAAGATTTTGCTAGCCGTTACCCTCTGGTAGATGGGCACGGCAACTTTGGTTCTGTTGACGGTGATTCTGCAGCAGCCATGCGTTATACCGAAGCTAGAATGTCCAAGATTGCCATAGAATTACTGGCAGATATCGATAAAAACACAATTGATTATGTCCCCAACTATGATGATAGCCTAGAAGAACCTACTGTACTGCCGGCTAAGATACCAAATCTGCTGGTTAATGGTTCTTCCGGTATTGCTGTTGGTATGGCCACCAATATACCTCCTCATAACCTGGGGGAAATTATTGACGGTGTAATTACCTTGATAGATCGTCCTGAGGCTACCGTTGAGGATTTGATGGAAGTTATTAAAGGCCCTGATTTCCCTACTGCGGCCAAGATAATGGGTACTGAGGGCTTCAGCCAGGCTTATCGTACCGGACGGGGCGTAGTAACCATTAGGGCCCAGGCGGAAATCGAGACCATGAACAATGGCAAGATGAGGATTGTGGTAACCGAGTTGCCCTATCAGGTCAACAAAGCCAGACTTATTGAGAAGATTGCCGAATTGGTTAGGGATAAGAAAATTGACGGTATCACCGACCTGAGGGATGAATCAGACCGCAGAGGGATGAGTATTGTCATCGAGCTTCGCCGGGATGTTAATCCCAATGTAATTTTGAATCAGTTGTACAAGCATACCCAGATGCAAGAGACCTTTGGTATCATTATGATTGCTCTGGTGGAAGGCAAACCCCGGACCCTAAATCTTAAGGAAGTATTGTTCTATTACCTGGAACACCAAAAAGATGTAATTGTCCGCAGGACCAGGTTTGATTTGGCCAAAGCGGAAGCCAGGGCCCACATCGTGGAAGGTCTGCGGATTGCCTTAGATAACATTGACGAAGTGATTAAAACCATCAGGGGTTCCAGAACTACCGAGATAGCCCGGAATGCTTTGATTACCAATTTCGGTCTTAGTGACAAACAGGCCCAGGCCATTCTGGAAATGCGTCTGCAACGGTTAACCGGGTTAGAACGGGATAAGTTGGAGCAGGAATACAAAGAGTTAACTGAGAAGATTGCATATTTCAAGGCTGTACTGGCCAATGAAAAGATGGTATTGGATATCATCAGAGCAGAACTATTGGCCATCAAAGAGAAATATGCCGATCCCCGGCGGACTCTGATTACCCAGGATGATACCAAGCTCAATGTAGAAGACTTAATTGCCGAAGAGGATATGGTTATTACCGTTACTCACCATGGTTATATTAAACGTCTTCATGTTGATACATATAAAAGCCAAAAACGAGGTGGGCGAGGTATCACCGCTATGGGTACCAAGGAAGAGGATTTCGTGGAACACCTCTTTATTACCACCACTCATCATTACTTATTATTCTTTACCAACAAGGGCAAGGTATACCGGATGAAGGTTCATGAGATTCCTGAGGCCAGTAGGCAGGCTAAAGGGACGGCTATAGTTAATTTGTTATATGTTTCCGGTGAGGAAAAAATTACTGCGGTCATTCCGGTTAAAGAATTTAATCCGGATTGTTACCTGCTAACAGCCACCAAAAACGGGATAGTGAAGAAGACTCCTTTAAATGAATATGATACTTCCAGGAAAGATGGAATCATTGCCTTAACCATTGATGAAAATGATGAACTTATCGGCGTTCAGTTAACCCAGGGCAATGAGGAAATTGTTCTGGGTACCAGGAAGGGTATGTCAATTCGTTTCTCCGAAGGTGAAGTGCGGAGTATGGGACGCACGGCCCGGGGTGTTAAGGGGATAACCTTGAATCCCGGAGACCAGGTGGTAGGGATGGATACGGTACGCAGTGATGCCCAGCTTTTGGTGGTTACCGAGAACGGTTACGGTAAGAGAACCTCCATTGACGAGTACCGGACCCAGTCCAGGGGCGGTAAGGGTATCATGACCATCAGGGCCTCCAAACGAAACGGTCTGGTGGTAGGTTTATTGATGGTTAAAGACGGAGAAGAAATCATGCTCATCAGCAGCGAGGGTATCATCATCCGCTTGACGGTGCAAGAAATCAGTACCATTGGTAGGACTACCCAAGGGGTCAGGGTGATGCGTCTTGATGATAAGGATAAGCTGGTGGCCGTGGCCCATGCAGTGAAAGAAGAAGAATAATGCAGAATAAAAAAAGACTTAGGTCAGTTAATTACTGACCTAAGTCTTTTTTTCCTTTAAGGAAAAAGAAAGCTCCCTTTTTTGGTCCTGCGGTAAAGAGGGCAGCTGTTAATCAGATTGCTCCATCAGGCGAGGGTGTCGATATTATTATTTAAGACCTTTTTAACATAATTATGGGTTTCAGTAAATGGAGGTATGTTCCCGTATTTTTTTACGTTGCCGGGGCCGGCGTTATAAGCGGCCAGGGCCAATTGCTGATTGTTGTCAAACATGTCCAGCATCTTACGGAGATATTTGGCTCCGCCGTAGATGTTTTGTGCCGGATCCAGGGGTTTTTCCACTCCCATTTCCCTGGCGGTACCTGGCATCAGTTGCATCAAGCCAAGGGCGCCGGCCGAAGAGCGGGCATTGGGGTTGAAGTTGGATTCTGTTTTAATTACAGAGCGGATTAAGTTGGGGTCCAGGTTAAACTGGCGGGCTGCTCCCTGAATAATTTCATCTAGGGAAGAAAAATTTGTCTGAGGAGGAATTGGTGATTCCTCAACCTTTTCAGCTATGGGGGCTGTAGTAGGCGTGGTATTAACGGAGGTGGAATCTAAAGCCATATTCTGCAACGAAGCAGCAAAAATATCGGCAAAGGATATTTCATTATTGACAGGGGTTTCCCCGGACATACTGCCAAGGGTATTTTCTATTTGCTGAAGCCTTACCAGCCAAAGAAGTTCTTTAATTCCTAACATAGGGCCTTCCTCCAAAATACGACATCATTATTATTTTACCCCTTTTTTTATTTCAAGTAAATAGCTGTGGTCATTGACAGGCACCATAAGCTTTAGGGCGCATAAGATGGAATACGGTTAACCTTCAATAAAAAATGCCATACTATAGCAAAGGGAAGGTGATAGAATGACTACCGGTAAAGAAAACTGTATTTTTTGCGGTCATAAAAAAGACCCCTGGCGTTTCAGGGGAGGGTTTTATTTACGAGGAAAATTTGTTTGTCAGGTTTGCGAAGGCCTAATAACCAAATGTCCGGTGGGGAGCAGATTCTACCAGGTTCCTCTGCAAGGGATTAAAAAAATAATCTTCCAATAAGAACCACGGCTCAAGCCGTGGTCATTTTTTTAACCAATGCTGATACCTGGAGCGGAGATGTTCGGTTTCCAGGTCGTGCCGAATCTGCTGTAACATGCTGTAGTCAACACCCAGCGATAAGGATATCTCTATATCGTTGCATCCTTTTTTCCAGGCTTTGATGATGCGGGGTATATTAGTTTTATATTTACGAATCAGTTTTTCCGTGTCAGGTATAAAAATTTTTTTAGTCATTGCTCTCCCTCTCTTTCATAATTTAGTTTGACCGGATGTGGAGGCGCTAATAAGTTAAAACTATTGGCAGGTTAACCACTAACGTTGAAAACTGGCAGGATACTGCAAAATATGATAGAATTAAAAAAATAAACATGGTAAAGGGTTTTAGATTGTTTATGGCGAAGAATCAAGGGAAGGCGCCTTTATGGGAGGCCATTCGGAAGCATATAGCCAAACGAGGGACGGGCTTCCATACTCCCGGCCATCAGGGTGGTCGGGGTATTGACCTTGAAGTAAAGGACTTCTGGGGTCTCAATGTTTTACAGTCTGATTTGACGGAAGTCCCTGGACTGGATAGTTTGGATATGGCTCAGGGAGTAATCCGGGAGGCCCAGCAATTGGCGGCGGAGCTTCATGGGGCACGGGGTACTCATTTTCTAGTTAATGGTACCAGCGCCGGTATAATGGCCATGTCCTTGGCTGTCGGGGGCCCCGGCAAGGTGATGGTGGTACCTCGCAACTGTCATGTTTCAGTAATCCGGGGGCTTATTCTAAGCGGTTCCAAGCCGGTTTTCGTGGAATCCGAGGTGGACAAGGATACGGGGTTGGTGTTGGGGGTTGCTTTGGCTGCCCTGGAGGAGGTCTTGGCCCGGAATTCCGAGGCAGAAGCCGTGTTGTTGGTTCACCCTAATTATTTCGGGGTGTGCGGCCCACTGGAGGAACAGGTTGGTTTGTGCCACCGGTATGGCAAACGGGTTCTGGTTGATGAAGCCCATGGCTCTCATTTTTCTTTTCATCCCGGGCTACCGGTTTCGGCCATGGAGGCCGGGGCCGATTTATGTGCCCAAAGTTATCATAAAACCCTTTCTTCCTTAACCCAAAGCTCCTTACTCCACTGGGGGGAAAGATGGACTGATGAGGAGCGCATCAAAGGGGCAGTGGCCATGGTTCAGAGTACCAGCCCGTCTTATTTATTGATGGCTTCTCTGGATTTGGCCAGACGCCAAATGGCTCTTTATGGTTATGAGTTATGGGAGAATACTTTGGCCAGGGCCGCCTGGTTGAGGGAAGAAATCAACAAAATCAAGGGTTTCCGATGTTTGAGCCGAGAAGATGTGTACGGTTCCGGGTTTGCCCAAATGGATGAGACCAGGCTGGTGGTTACCGGGGCTTCTTTGGGCCTATCGGGGTCGCAACTGGCGGATATGCTTAGAGAAAGTTATACAATAAATGTGGAAATGGCCCAGGGGGCCTACATAGTATTGATTATCACTCCGGGTACCGGAGAAGGCCAATCCCGGGCCTTGTTGACGGCTTTGGCGCAAATCTCCCTTCAGGGACAGACGGGCCGGTATCCTTTGACTATAGGTTCCCTCCCTCCTCTGCCGTTACTGCGGATGAACCCCAGGGAAGCCTGGTTTGCCCGCCACCGGCTGGTGAGTCTGGGGGATAGCATTGGCCGGGTGGCGGCCCAGACGGTTGCCCCTTGCCCGCCGGGAATCCCGGTGTTAATTCCGGGGGAAGAGATTTCCCCGGAGATAGGGGCGTATTTAACAGGACTGGTTGACACCATTAACATTGTTGATGGGTAAGGGGGAGCTATGACCGGAATTTTCATCACCATGGAAGGCCCTGACGGAGCAGGGAAAACAACCCAGGCCAAGTTGTTGGGCCAGTATCTGACCGACCGGGGCCGACAGGTGGTTTTCACAAGGGAGCCAGGGGGTACCAGAATCAGTGAGGCCATTAGGCAGTTGGTCCTTGACCCCACTTATGGGGAAATGGCCGATAAAACGGAGATTCTGCTTTACGCAGCGGCCCGGGCTCAGCATGTCCGGGAGTTAATCATACCTGCCCTGGAAGAAGGCAAAGTAATTATCTGTGACCGGTTTATTGATTCTACTCTGGCCTATCAGGGTTATGGACGGGGCATTGACCCGGCCTTGATTAAGACGGTGAACGAGATGGCTATTCAAGGGGTTAAACCCCATCTGACCCTGGTCTTTGACCTGGAACCAGGTGAAGGCCTGGAGAGAATCAAGGAAAGGCAAAAGGGCGAGGTGGACCGCTTGGAGGGGGAAGGACTGGCTTTTCACCAGCGGGTGCGCCAGGGTTTTCTGGCCATTGCCAGGGAAGAGGAACAGCGCTGCAAGGTGGTGGACGCCAGGAAGTCTTTGGAACAGGTGCACCGGCAGGTGGTTCAACTGGTTGAGGCCTACTTAAAGGGGTGAAGGCATGAAAATCCGTAATTTGACTGAAAAAGGCGCCCCTGTTTTTGGCCTGGGGGAAAAGGAAGGCCGTTTGGCCGATGTCCAGCCTGGGGCTTTTCTGGAAGAGTTGCGGCGGGTGCAGGGTTCCAATCTCAAGCAGAAGCTGGACAAGCTTTTGCAAGATTTGGAGCAGCAAGGACGTCGTCTGAGCCAGTCCATGACCATCGGGGACTTAAAGATGTATAAACAACTGGTAAAAAATTTTCTGGCTGAAGCCTTGGGTAAAACCTATCATATCAAAGAGGAAGCCCACTGGGACCGCCGGGGCCGCCACAAGGTTTTCACCACTGTGGAGAAGATTGACGAGAAGATGGAAGAGCTAACCTCCATGGTTTTGGAGCAGCAGCAGGATCAACTGGCGGTATTAGCCAAGATGGATGAAATCAGGGGTTTGCTGATTGATTTATATTCTTAGTTGGGGAAAGGGATAGTTATGAAATTAGCACAACTCATCGGGAACAGGCAAATAGCCCAAACCTTGCAGAATGCCCTTATCAGGGGAATGTTGGCTCATGCTTACCTGTTCCATGGCGCCCAAGGAGTGGGTAAGAGAACCGGAGCTTTAGCTCTGGCCCAAGCTTATTTGTGCCTGGAGCCGGTAGAGGGGGACAGTTGCGGCCAATGCCTGTCCTGCCGTAAGGTGGCTTCGGGTAATCATCCCGATGTGCATATTTATCGTCCTTCCGGGGCCTCCATCAAGATTGAGCAGGTCAGGGAACTGCAGAAAACCTTGTATTTTAAACCTTATGAAGGCAAGGGCAAGGTATATATCCTGGAGGGGGCCGATACCATGAAGGCGGAAGCGGCCAATAGCATGCTGAAATCCATGGAAGAACCCCCGGAAGATACATTGTTGATTTTTATAGCTACTAACACCTATGCCATTTTACCCACCATCCTTTCCCGCTGCCAGGCTATGCATTTCAAGAAGGTATCTCAGGGGGCCGTAGAGGAATGGTTGATGGGGGAAATAGGTTTGCAGGGGGATAAGGCTCGGTTTGTGGCGGCCTTGGCCGACGGAAGCCTGGCTAAGGCTCTGGAGTGGTCAGGTTCCGAGGAAGCCCGGCTAATCCGAGATCAACTGGTTCAACTGGCCAGGAGCATGAGAAATCTGTCTTTGTCCGATGTGTTTAAGATTAGTGAAGAATGGGAAAAGAAAAAAGAAGAATTAGTTTCCGCTTTGGATTTACTGGAGATATGGTACCGGGATTTGTTAATTTGGCAAGAGACAGAAGTCCAGGATTTACTGGTTAATATAGATTGCCTGGAGATGATTAAAGAAGAGGTTGGGGTGTGGAACAGCCGGGATCTGATGGTGGTACTGGATGCCTTGGAAGAGGCCAAAAAGGCACTGCGATCCAATGGGAATTTGCGGTTGGTTCTGGACCGGTTGTTTATAACCTTGAACGAGCCCCAGGACAAGGGTGAATTAAGGAGGACAAGTTGATGATAGAGGTTGTTGGGATACGGTTTAAAAAAGCCGGGAAGATATATTATTTTGATCCTGCCGGTTTAGAGATTAGCGCCGGGGATCCGGTGATTGTAGAAACGGCCCGGGGAATCGAATTCGGTGATTGTGTGGTGGGTCCTAAAGAGGTTGAGGAAGATTCCATTGTGGCGCCGCTGAAAAAGGTGATTCGCAAAGCCTCTCCCCAGGATGTTGAACTGGTTAAGATTAACCGGGGGAAGGAAAAAGAGGCTTACAAAGTGTGCCTGAAAAAGATTCAGGAACACGGCTTGCCCATGAAACTGGTGGATGTGGAATATACCTTTGATGCCAATAAGATTATTTTCTATTTCACCGCTGATGGGCGGATTGATTTCCGGGACTTAGTGAAAGACCTGGCTGCAGTTTTCAGAACCAGGATTGAACTACGCCAGATCGGGGTCAGGGATGAAGCCAAAATGATTGGTGGATTAGGTTCCTGTGGCCGGGTGCTGTGCTGCAAATCCTTTTTAGGGGATTTTGAGCCTGTTTCCATCCGGATGGCCAAAGACCAGAACCTTTCCCTCAATCCCACAAAGATATCGGGGATCTGCGGCCGTTTAATGTGCTGTCTTAAGTATGAAAATGATGTTTATGAGGATGCCCGCAGCCAGTATCCGGAGATTGGCACTTTGGTGGAAAGTTCCCAGGGCCAGGGCAAAGTCATTAATATTAATGTTCTTAAAGGAACTTTGGGTATCGAGTTAAAGGAAAGCAGGCAATTGGTAGAAATCCCTGCCGGTGAAGTGAAGTTAACCAAAGTTAAAGGGGCTGTAAAGGAAAAAGTAGAGGTGCTTGAAGAAGAAAATGTTTTTCCTGAAGAGGTAGAATGAGGATATAAGGCATGGAATTAATCAATTTTATTACCAATCTTGAGAATAAGTTTCAACAGCTTCTGAAAGAACTGGAAGAGTTGAAGATGAGGGCCTTTGCCCTGGAAGAGGAAAACGAGAAATTACGGAAAGAAGTCTCCAATATCTATCAAAAGCCCGCAGGCCGCAAGGGGGTTGGTTTTGATAACTTAGCCAGGTTGTACGGGGAAGGTTTTCATGTCTGTCATATGCACTTTGGCCAGTCCAGGGTTGAGGGTGACTGCTTGTTCTGTATGGGCTTAATAAACGGCAAGGAGTGACGAGATGGCGGCCCGGATAGAGCTGAGAGCCGGTGAGCGCATTGATGACTTAATCAGGGATAATCTGAAGATTATCCAAAACCCTGAGTATTTTTGTTTTTCCATAGATGCCGTATTGCTGGCCCATTTTGCTACTTTGGCTGAGGGCCAGCGAATAATGGATTTAGGTACCGGCACAGGGGTGATACCCCTGTTGATGACCACCAGGGCCCTAGGTTTACAGGTGCGGGGTTTGGAAATCCAGCCCGCAGTAGCGGACATGGCGTCCCGCAGTGTGGCTTTAAACGGGCTTGGGGAACAGGTAGTCATTGAGGTTGGGGATCTGCGGCAGGTAGAAGGGTTGTTTGCACCCGGTGGTTACGACCTGGTGACTGCCAACCCCCCTTATCAACCGGTGGGCAGGGGGCGGGTTAACCCAAATGAGTCCAAAGCCTTAGCCCGCCATGAACTGGCTTGTAATCTGGCTGACGTGGTTAAGGCGGGGGCTTTTTTATTAAAACAGGGTGGACGCCTGGCCATGGTTCATCGTCCGGAACGGCTGCCGGAGCTGCTGGCTCTATTGGGGGCCAAGGGTATAAACCCTGGAAGGTTGCGGTTGGTATATACCAAAAAGGGTCAAAAGGCCTGTTTAATTTTGCTAGAAGGGGTTCTGGCGGGTAAAGGGGAACTGGAGATACTGCCACCCTTGATAATCTATCAGGATTCCGGGGAGTATACTGAAGAAATTATGGATATTTATTTTAATGGGGGGTGACGATATGGTTGCCCATTTTGTTTATATCCTGAAATGCGGGGACGGGACCTTATATACCGGTTACGCCCGGGACCCGCAGAAAAGGCTGCAGGAGCACCGTGAGGGTAAAAAAGGGGCCAAATACACCCGGGGCAGGGGCCCTTTGGAGTT
>JAJZSN010000048.1 GCA_021849745.1 Bacillota bacterium
TTCTTGCTGTAATTCTTCCAATGCTTTATCAAAAATTTGTCTGGTAAAACCCATGGAACTCACCCCTAACTATTAGTATAAATTATATTTTATACCATTTACCTGTTTTATGGCAAGCAGATTTTTTAGGTCAGGGGTGGCCTTTGAGGTCATGACCTTTGCGGTCAGGGGTTAGGGGTTAGGTTTTAGGGGGTGGGGTATTTCTTGTAAGATGGGTTCATAGTTCGTAGAGAGATTTGTTGATAGCTGGTTGTTGGGTAGTTGTGTAGAAGCCTTTCAGCCAAATCTATCCCTAACCCCTAAAACCTAGCCCCTGACCATAAAGCGACAGCTACTCCAAAGGCAGCGTGAAAGTAAAAGTCGTGCCTTGGCCTAGTTGGGACTGGACGGTGATTTTCTGGCCGTAGCGTTCCAGGATATGTTTGATAATGGACAGACCCAGTCCGGTACCGCCCATTTCCCTGGACCTGGCTTTATCCACCCGGTAGAACCGTTCAAAAAGCCTGGGCAAAGATTCCGGAGGAATACCGATGCCTGTATCAGACACTTTGACTTCTACCACTTCAGAAAGCCTGGTGGCGCTAACCATTACCAGCCCCCCGGCGGGAGTGTATTTAATAGCATTATCCAAAAGGTTCATCAATACCTGACCCAACAAATCCTCGCCTATTCTAACCCGGATTGGATGGGTTTCAAGTTTCAAGTTGATAGCAATATCCTTGCCTCTGGCTAAGGGCTCCAAAACCGCTATTGCTTTATCCAGCACTTTATTTAACGAGATAGTCTCACCAGGTAGCTCGGCCCTAGGAGACTCTAGGTGAGCAAGGCTCAGTAAATCCGTTATCAAGCGGTAGAGACGGTCAGTCTCCTCGTTAATAATTTCCAGAAAACGCCTGGCTACATGGGGTTGTTCCATAGCCCCATCAAGAAGGGTCTCTACGAAACCCTTAATTGAAGTAAGAGGGGTACGTAATTCATGGGAAACATTAGCCACAAATTCAGTGCGCATCTGTTCAAGGGTTCTTAGTTCGGTAACATCCCGAAAAACCAGAACCGCACCCATCACCCACCCATCAATGGTCCTGATGGGTGAAATATGAATTTTGAAAACCTGATCCCCCCCGGGAAAAATCCGGTCTTCATTAGTTAGACTTTGGCCAAAACGTAAGACTTCCTGGGTGTAGGTCTCAATCTCAAGATTGCGAATAGCCTCCAGAATGTATTTTCCCGTGACAGCTTCTTCCTTTAAAGCAAACATCCGCTCCGCAGCACGGTTAAACAAGATAATTCGGCCTTCCCGGTCGGTAGCCACTACTCCTTCCACCAGACTGGCCAAGATGGCCTTCATTTTGTTCTTTTCCCGGGAAATCTCGCTTAAATTATCCTTCAAATGCCAGGCAACCTGGCTAATGGTCTGGACAATTCCATCAACTTCAGTGGAACCCGCATTACCTACCCGACGTTCAAAATCCCCTTGAGCGATTCCCTCTACCATGTGGGCCAGTTCGCGGATAGGCTTGGTAAACCGCCTAGCCACCCAAAAAGCCAATAAAGCTGATATAGCTAGAATAATAGCTACGGTGACGGCCATCATCAGCTTTATTTCGTCCAAGGATTTTTCCACATCGCTGATAGGTAAAGAGAGCCTAACCACAGCAGTGATTTGCTCCCCTGTGTAAAGAGGAATGGCGGCATACATCATCTTTTGTTTAACAGAATTACTATATCTAACACTGGTACCGGTTTGACCCTTTAGGGCTTGAACCACCTCTGGGCGGCTAAGGTGGTTCTCCATAGTTCGGGGATTGAGATCTGAATCTCCCCATACTGTTCCATTTGGCCCAATCACCGTTATCCTTACCCCAAGATTTTTGCCCAGTCTTTTGACCTTGTCATCCAAGGACTCACGATCATCCTTTTCCACCAGTGGAGTGATTACTTCGCCTACGGCCCGGGCATCCATAGTCAAATGTTGTTCCCGGTTAATAACTAAAAAATTTTGTAGAGATAGCAACAAATAATTCCCTGCAACCAGAGAAGCGATGAGAAATAAGCTCAGGTATAAAAAGGTTAGACGCCAGTGTAATCTTTTAAACATGTTTGGCTCCTATAGGTAAAATTTTCAGAGTGCTTGCGGTTCAAGTCAAATCTAACTTTTAAACCTGTAGCCTACTCCCCGGACGGTTTCAATGTAAATAGGGTTGCCGGGTTCCTCTTCTATTTTCTGGCGGAGATGACGGATATGAACATCTACCGTTCTGGTGTCGCCATAGTAATCATAACCCCAAATCCGTTCCAGCAGGTAATCCCGGGTAAATACTTTACCCCTGTTGGTCAACAATAGTTTGAGAAGCTCAAATTCCTTGGGGGTCAAATCCTGCTTCCGACCTTTCACCATTACCTCATAGTTTTCCGGATAAACTACAAGATCACCATAGGTTAAGACTTGTCCATCCCCGGATTGCTTTTCTTCTTTGACCAACCTTCGTAACCGGGCTTTGACCCGGGCCACCAGTTCCCGGGGGCTAAAGGGCTTGGTCATGTAATCATCGGCCCCGATTTCCAGGCCCAGCACTTTGTCCACTTCTTCCCCTTTGGCAGTGAGCATGATTACCGGGACATCGCTACCGTTGGGCAAACTGCGTAAGCGGCGGCAAACTTCCAGGCCGTCCATCTCTGGAAGCATGATATCCAGAACCATTAGGTCGGGATTCTCTTCCTGAAACTTCTTAATAGCCGTAGCCCCGTCATGGGCGCAGACCACCTGGTAACCTTCTTTCTCCAGGTTGAACTTCACCAGTTCCACAATATGCTGTTCATCATCCACCACCAGAATTTTAGCCATGTTTATCCCCCCGGTTTTTCAACATCAGGAAAGCCCCTAAGCGCCCTGTGATTCCCCCATCGGCCCGATAGGAAAAAAAAATATCATTATGGCAGCCGGTACATAAACAGGCCACCGCAATATTATCGGCTTTGACTCCGGCCTCAAGCAACTGCAGGCGATTGGCTTCCCAGAGATCCAACTGCCATTTGCCCTGTTGCTTAGGGTTTAGCACATTAGACCAAAAGGAAAAAGTCTTTTTAAACTCCTGGGCTACTTCGTCCCCCACCTCATAGCAGCAAGGGCCGATGGAAGGAGCTATAGCTGCCAGGCAGTCTTCAGGCTGACTACCGTAGACCTGGTTCATTTTGGCCAAAGTTTTTCGCCCGATTTGCAGTACCGTACCCTTCCACCCGGCATGGGCCAGGCCGATGGCCTTTTTCACCGGATCCAGAAAGTATAAAGGGACACAGTCGGCATAATAAGTGCTTAAAGGTACCCCTGGTTGGTTGGTAATCAAGGCATCAGTCTCCTCAAGAGCGTCCCGGTAAGCCAGGGCCCCACGGCCACAGTCCTGAACTGTAGCCACATGGACGTGGTCGCCATGAACCTGCTTGGCGGCTATGATTTGACCAGTATCCATACCAATGGCGCCGCACAGGCGACGTCGATTTTCCACCACAGCTTCAGATTGGTCTCCCACATGAGTCCCCAGGTTCAGGGAGGTATAGGTTCCCTGGCTGACCCCGCCTAGGCGGGTGCTGAAACCGTGGGCCACCAGCCTGGTGGCTTCAAAGAGGGGGATGGAGTAGTAGGTTGCCCCATTTTGGTTAATTTTTATAAATGCTGAAGTCAATTGCTTTCTTCCTTTATCGTTAGAGTTATAGGTTTAAATTTCGGTATCGGTGACTGTTATCCCTTTTTCCCTGATGGAAATTTTCCTGACCATTGTTATATTTCTCCTAGATATCTTCTGGGATTTATAGTAATCCTCCAATCATCCGGAGCTTTTTAGATTACTAACATATTATTACATGAACTGATACTTTTCTGCAATATCCAAAAAAGAAGAGCGGTCAGCTCTTCTTTTCCTTGTAATATATCCCTACCCCTTCACTGGGGGGTTCTTGGACACTATGGGGTTCCTTGGTCTGAATCCCGTCGGTAAAAGTCTGAGGGGTTCTGTTGGCCTTAGAACTATAGGGCTTTTCCGGGCCTTGCTGTTGCTTGGTAGTGGGTTTATCCACAGGTATGCTCTCCTTTCGTCTCTTTGAGCATAGGTTACCCTGGGTTTCGATAAAAATTAGTTCAATTGACATGTTGAAAATTTTCAGGTTAAATACGGCTCCACCACAAAATGAAAAAGATAAACACCACTAACGTGAAACATTCTTTTTAAGAGGCTTTTTCTTCTTTCAAGCCCTCGATTAGTACCTGGGCCACTTCTTTTCTGGTGAACTCAGGCGGGGGAACTTCGCCGTTATTCAACATTGCCCTCACTTTAGTGCCGCTCAAAGTCAGGCGATGTTCCGAACCGTGGGGGCAGGTCTTGGCTGAAGCCATGTTGCCGCAGGCTTTGCAGTAGAAGGTGTGTTCAAAGAAGAGGGGAGTAATACCCAGTTCCTCGGCGGTGAAGTTATCAAAAATCAGTTGGGCGTCATAAGTACCGTAGTAATTGCCTACACCGGCATGGTCGCGGCCCACAATGAAATGGGTGCAGCCATAGTTCTTGCGCACCAGGGCGTGGAAAATGGCCTCCCGGGGTCCGGCATAACGCATGGCCGCCGGAAAAACCGCCAGTTGGGTACGATTCTTGGGATAGTAGTTATCCAAAAGGACAGTGTAGGATTTCATCCGTACTTCGGCGGAAATATCGTCACCTTTGGTGGCCCCTACCAGAGGGTTGACAAAAAGGCCGTCTACGATTTCCAGAGCGGTTTTTTGAATATATTCATGGGCCCGGTGGATAGGATTTCTGGTTTGGAAGCCTACCACCCGGTTCCAGCCTTTTTCAGCAAAGAGCTTTCTGGTATCTACGGGATCCAGATGAAATTCCTTAAATTGGGCAGGTTCGATACGGTTTAACAGGAATACTTCCCCGCCCAGCAGGATGTTACCTTGTTGGAAAAGGCGTTCCACGCCGGGATGGGAGGTATCGATGGTGCGGTATACCTTCTCGGCCTCCAGGTTCTTGTCATAGGTGTACTTATCTGCCAGTTTCAATAGGCCCAGGATGGTTCTGTCTTCGCCGGTGAGGGCCACTTCATCACCTACGGCCAATACAGCCGCTTCGTCTTCAGTAACAGCCAGGGTAATGGGGATGCTCCAGATGATGCCGTTAGCCAAACGCATATTGTTAACGACGGACAGGTAATCTTCTTGGGTCAAGAATCCTTCAATGGGACTGAAGGCTCCGCTGGCAATGCACTCTAAGTCGGAAACCTGCCAGGGCCTCAAAGCCACCTTAGGCAAGTTGGCCGCTTTGGCCAGGGCCGCCTCCCGTTCCACCCCCGTTAAGATTTTGTTGACTAAATGTCCACCATGGGGCTTAATGTTTGACATAATTCATTCCTCCCTTGAACTATGCACACACCCGTCAACTATCGACTGTCAACTTAAATATTGTTTGAGCTTATGGTCATACTTACGGCTGATAGCTGATAGCTGACAGCTGACAGCTAAATCACCTTTTCCGCCTCAATCTCAAAGACTTCCTCCCGTCCCTCAGGATGTTTCAGGGTCCAGATAATCTTATCCCGGCCTGTTTTGGCTTTGAGGGTGGCACCCCGGCCGCCAATCTGAGCTGGCAAGTACATCTCAATAGCCTGTCGGGGGCAGGCCTTGACACAGGCGGCACAATCCCAACAATCCCTAGGATCCCGGATAGCCGCCTTGCCACCGGCGCTTAGCTTCAGTAAATCCCCAGGACAAACCCTGACACAAAAGGATTCTTCGGCCCCGCCACATCCGTTGCATACTGTTTCATTTATTTTTATGCTCATAAGATTTCACCTCTGTCGGTAGTTAAGTCAGTTCGTAGTTCGTAGTTCATAGTTCATAGTTGTTTGGTTAAGAATTCCTTGTAAGTGGGTTCCAACACTACCAACTCACTAACCACCACCGACCTAAAAAACCCACCCACCTAAAAACTACGAACTATGAACTAAGAACTATTAGCTCCCTCTCCACCATCCTTATCCCATCATTAACCGGGTCATAAACGGAATTGACAAACTTTAGCCAATTCTCGTCATCCCGTTGCGGAAAATCCGTCCGGGTCTGGTAGCAGGGCCAGCGGGTTTCCTTGCGGTGTAGTAGGTGTTCCACCAGCACCCTGGCTACGTCAATCCGGTCTATCACTTCATGGGCCAGGACGAGGTCATGGCTGTCACGAGCCGTCAGTTGATGGGCCTGTTCCTTCAAGGCAACCAGCTTCTCTCTGGCTATCAGGAGTTTTTCCTCATTGAGGAGATACCCTGAACCTATGCCCCCCGCATACTCGTCCATCAATTTCTGCAGGGCCTCTTCCAGTTCCGTCGGCAGAAAGCCTTGTTCCACTCGCAAGGGAGCAAAGACCCGCCTAATTTCCATCTCTGCCTCTTCAGGACTAGGGCCGGTAAGTTCCACCCCTTTGATATACTCAAGGGCGGCCTGGGCCGCCAGTTTCCCTTCAACAAAGCATCCTGTCACGTACTTCTTGGGGGAGCCGCCGGCCACATCCCCTGCGGCGTACAGACCGGCCAAAGTGGTGCGGCGGTGAATATCCACCCAGTAACCGGACTGGGTATGGCCCCCTACTATGTAGGGCTCGGAACCGCCTATTTCCAGCGGTTTATTTGGTTCAACCCCGTAATCGGCCCAGGCCAGCACCATACCGGGGCACATATTGAGATAGGCTTCTTTTAAACTATTAGCTTGCTGGGGGGTTAAATGACTGGTATCCAGGTAGCACGGGCCACGCCCGGCCTGGTTCTCTTCCAGGGTAGCCTGAAGACGCTGGGGAGTGGTGGCTTTGCCCCATCTTTGCAGGTATTTCTCGCCTTTGGCGTTAATTTGGGGGGCGCTGACCCCCTGGGCCAAGGTTCCTGTGGGAGCGATGGTATCCTTAACCCGCAGGGCGATGAACCGCATCTCAAAACCGGTCATCTCCGCTCCGGCCCTGATGCCCATGGCATACCCGGTGCCGGTGTTGAAAGGAGAATACCACATCTTATGGCTGGCGCTGCCGTCATTGTTGGGCCGGTAGATGCCTGCCGCCCCTCCGGTGGCACAGATAACCCCTTTAGCCCTGATGATATAGAACTTCCCGTCCCGTACCCCCAGGCCGTAAGCCCCTACCACCCGGTTGTCCACCACGATGTAATTGGTGGCTGCTACCCGGTTGAGGATGCGGGTTCCGGACTGAAGGGCGGCCCTGGCAATGATGGGTTTAAAACGCTCCCCATTGATACGAATACTACGCTTGCCCCGGGCCACGTAATTGCCCTCTTCATCCTTGAGAATCGGCAAACCCCAGGACTCCACCTTCCGGGTAACCTCATTTAATCCCTCGGCAATGGTGTAAACCAAGTCATCCCGAACCAAACCGGAAGAATCCTTTTTAACATACTCCAGAAAGGTTTCCGAAGTTTCTCCGGGGTTCAGATATGCGTTAATAGCGTTAATACCCGCTGCCAAACAGCCACTGCGTTCAATATGGGCCTTTTCCATGATGGTAACATCAATGGAAGGATTGGTTTCCTTAGCCACCACTGCAGCGTAGCACCCTGCCGCGCCTCCCCCGATAATTAGCAGATCGGTATCAATGACAACTTTACTGATTTTATCACTCATTTCTTTTTAAGCCCCTTAATAATTCATCTGGTATCAATAAGTTCCCATCACCGGTTCCCAAATTTATCTCCGGCTTATTGGCGCCGTGGAAATCACTGCCGCCGGTCACAACCAACCCCAACTTTCCGGCCAATTCTAGGTAACAAGCGGTTTCCTTAGGTTTATGGGCGCTATAATAGGCTTCAATCCCCTTAAGCCCAAAACCCTTTAACTCTTCTAAAAGTTCAGCCAACTGTTGAGGTTGGGCAGCTTCTTTCAGGTACTTGGGATGGGCCAATACAGCAAGGCCTCCTGCTTTTGTCACCAGTTCAATGCCTTCAGCAGGAGTCAGTTTCTCCTTTTTGAAGTAGGCCGGTTTTCCCGTAGCCAGATAACGGTCAAAAGCCTCCTGCTTAGTCCTGACATAACCCTTCTTGACCATCAGGGAAGCCAGATGCGGACGTCCGATAACCTTACCTCCAGCCTCTCCTTCTAGTTCCTCAAGGGTGACCTTAAGCCCCAATTGATTCAATCTGTCCACCATCTTAGGGTTACGCTGGTTCCTGTATTCCTGTAAAAGGTTCAATTGCTCCAGAAGATACGGTGATTGAGGATTAAAATAATAACCCAGGATGTGCATCTCGCCGCCCTTATGATCAACGCTGATTTCCACCCCCGGAATTACCTCAATGCCCAACCGGGACCCAGCCTCCAGGGCCTCCCCCACCCCATCAACGGTATCATGGTCGGTGATAGCCACCGCCCTCAACCCCTTTTCCCTGGCCAATGCCACCAGTTCCCCCGGAGTCAACGTTCCGTCTGAAGCTGTGGTGTGAACATGTAAGTCAATCATTTGGGGCACTCCTTTCGGGTTAGGGGTTAGGGTTGGGGTATTCTTGGAAGTTGGTTCGTAGTTCGTAGTTCATAGTTCGTAGTTTCCTGGGTATGTTTCATGGGTCCATTAAGAATACCCGAATCTACCTTGAACCTCTAGAAGCTGATAGCTGACAGCTGCTTTTACAGATATTTCAGCTCTTCCAGCTTGCTGATTATCTTGGCTGCGCTTTGTTCCGGGGTTTCCTGGTGGGTATTTACCGTCACTTCGGGATTAAGGGGTTCTTCATAGGGATCGGAGATCCCGGTGAATTCCTTGATTTCTCCGGCGATTGCTTTTTTATAAAGCCCCTTAACATCCTTTTCTATACAGTGTTCAACTGGGCAGTTAACGAAAACCTCTACAAAATCCTTATTATCTTCACGGATGAAATCCCGGACTTCCCGGTAGGGAGAAATGGCGGCGGTGATTACGGCTACACCGTTTCTGGCCAGGAGCTTGGCAACATAACCAATCCGTTTAACATTGATATCCCGGTCTTCTTTACTGAAGCTCAGTCCTTTACTCAAGTTTTCCCTTACTTCGTCACCGTCCAAAACCTCTACATTGCGCCCTCTTTTACGGAGTTCATCCTCAACAAGCTTAGATAGAGTAGACTTTCCTGCACCGGACAATCCGGTAAACCATAATGTAAAACCTTTTTGCTGACACATATTAATTTTCCTCCTAGTCTACAAAAATATTTTTACCAGGTTTATATGCCTGGGAATTCAACCTCTACCGGGCAGCGGCCCTAATTCTTTTGCCCACCTTTTAATATGATATGGTTTAAAACAAAAAGAGGTTAAAGCTTTTTAGAAATGAAAAAAGTTTAACTTCCAGTTGACTGGTCAGTTAATGCTTTGGGGTATTCCTTTGGGGTCAGGGAATAGGGGTCAGGGGTTAGGTGTTAGGAAAAATAAAACAGACCTCTTCTGCAAGGAGAAGAGGTCAAATCTATATTGTCCTTCCTCTCATCTTGCAGGATTTTCCTGCCGGAATTGGCACCATTTCATATCCGGTCTTTAATCATTAACCCCCCTAATCGTCTTCATGCTAACGACTAAGGACTAACGACTAAGGACAATATACGCAGGTTGCCGGGTTTCACAGGGCCTAGTCCCTCCACCTCTCTGGATAAGAGTATTCCTATTAAGTTTATCGGTTTTACAAACTATTGATGTGATTATACCACCCTTTGCGAAGGGGTGTCAAGAAAAAGATAGTACTTACACTAGGTTTTTAGACATTAGCTTTTATCAGTCCTTGAGCAATTAACTCTGTCAAAAGATCCATAGTATCCTCATATACTTCCTCACCAACCACTTCCCTGTGAAGAGGAATGGCAAAAAGAGAACGCATCAGGGCGGCAATGGTTTCCGGTTCTCTTTCGATGATGAACCCTTTTTCCTGCCAATGTTTGATTAATTGTAAAATATAGTCGGAGTCTTTTTGGAAATGCTGCTCTTTTCTTTCCTGAGGTACTTTCCTAAAAATAATATTATAATCATCTTCCATATAAATTTGCCTGATTATGGGGCTGGTTTCGAACATCCGGACGCCCTGCCGGAGGGCTTTTTTTAGAATATCCACAGTAATCTCACCACAACCAAAGAATTCGGATATAATTTTATCCTTTATCCTTGTTTCTTCAATTTCGAAAATTTCAAAATATAATTCTTCTTTTGAACTAAAAAAGAGATAGAAAGTACCCTGAGCGATACCTACAGCTTTGGTCAAATCCACGATACTGGTTTTTTTGAGACCATAGATACCAAAAAGTTCTTTTCCTTTTTCAATTAGTTTATCCCTGATGATTTCCTTCTCCTTATTCGTAAAACCCTTAACCATATTTCCCCCTCTTTTATTCCTTGGTGAACATGCAAAGGTGGTTATTCATTAAAGTTATGAGATTTTGCCATCTTTGTCAAGCATTTTGGAATAAAACTATACATCAACCCCTGAATTACGGACATCCGGCTTTACTAAACGTCCGAACCACTGTTTGAAGTCATCAATCATGGTATAAGCCACCGGAATAATAATTGGGGTCAGGATGGTGGAAGTAACCATCCCGCCTATAATCACTAAGCCTATGCCTTTTCGCAGTTCAGCCCCGTCAGACAAAGCCAGGGCGGTGGGCAGCATGCCGAAGATCATGGTAAAGGAAGTCATGAAAATTGGCCTTAGCCGGGTGACACCGGCTTCCATCAAGGCATCTCGCAAACTCATGCCCCGGGCCATCAGGGTATTGGTATAGTCTATCAATAAGGTACCGTTCTTGGCGGCCAGTCCCTCCAGCATTATTAAGGCGATGAAGGACATCATATCCAAGTTGTAACCCGTGATTGCCAAAGCGGCTAAGGCCCCGATCAAGCTGCAAGGAAGAGATAACATCCTGATAAAAGGGGTTAGGTATGATTCGTAAAGGATTACCATAATAATATAAACTAAGGTCAAAGCCAGAATCATGACAAAAAGCATATCAGCAAAGGTATCACGTTGATCCTTAATCTCCCCATAATAACCAACTTCATAACCAGGGGGGAGGCCCATCCCGGCCCAGATTTTATCCCAGTTATCAGCAATAGCGCCCACAGCTCCGGTGGTGGTGGCCGTAATAGTAATTAACTGATCCCGGTTTTTATGTCTAATCTCGGTAGGTCCTTTGTCCAAGCCGATTTCAGCTACTTGGTTTAATTGAATGAGTTGTCCCCGATTGTTAGTAAGGGTAATTTTCGCCAAATCAACCCCTGTGGCCCGGTCTGTTTCCCGCAGTCGTACTCTTAAATCATATTCTTTGCCCTGGTCCCGGTAAAGGGTAGCAACTTCCCCTTCCATAGCGGTCCTAAGAGCTTGGGCAATTTCCCCTACAGAGAGGCCATGTTCCGCTACCCGCAAACGGTCGATTTTGACCCTAATCTCCGGTTGACCCAAACCCTGCCAGGAGGAAGTAACATCATTTACCTGGGAGGTGGACTTAACCACCTGTTCCACCTTAGCCGCAATTCCTACCAGGGTATCCAGATTCGGCCCGGTCACCTCCACTTGAATGGGTGCCTCATTACCCACAACAGGCAACCCGGCCTCATTAACAGTGAAAGAATAGGCAGGGATGTGCTTGCCCCAAGCCCGGACTTCATCGGTTACCTCCCAGATAGTTCGCTGCCTTTCTTCTTTCGGCTTAAGAACAACCGTTATCCTCCCCAAGTGAGATCCTGATTTTGATATAAACTCCATACCGCCTATACCCACGGTGGTATAGTAGTGTTCTACTTCTTTAATCTGCTTTAGTTTGGCTTCCACTTCTCTGAGAGTCTCATCCGTTTGCGCTAGGGAATTTCCGGGAGTTAACTCTAAGGCAACGAAGAAACGCCCGCTATCAGTTTTGGCAATGAAACCAGCCCCGATAGACCCCGTGGCATAAAGGGAAATACTGGCCGCCAAAGCTAAAGCTGTTAGACCCAGAACCGTCCACCTATGCCCTAAAGACCACCTGAGTAAACCCTGATAAAAGGCCGCCACCCAAGCTCCAAGCAAATCAAATCTTGACATTATTAGCTGAAGAAAAGTCTTGGGTTTTGGCCTGACATTCGCAGGGCTTTTTTCAACCACAGTCTTTTTGAAAAATTTAGCTGCTAACATAGGGGTTAGAGTAAAGGAAATGAAAAGAGAAAACAGGGCGGCAAACACGACAGTCAGGCCAAATTGACGAAAAAAAGAACCAATCATCCCATCCATGAAGGCAATAGGTAAAAAAACCACCACATCGGCCAGGGTAATGGCCACAGCAGCCATACCCACTTCCCGGCGGCCGTCAATAACTGCCTGAATGGGGTTTTTGCCCATCTTGAGGTGTCGATGAATGTTTTCCAAGACTACTATGGAGTCATCCACCAGAATCCCGACACAAAGGGTCAGTCCTAGCAAAGACATTAAGTTAAAAGAGTAACCGAAGAAATACATCATCATAAAAGTGGCAATGATGGAGGTGGGAATAGCCAGCATAACAATGAGCAAAGAACGCCATTCTCTAAGGAAAATGATTAGAATCAGCCCTGTCATCAGCACACCCTCAAACAAGGTGAATCTGGTATCAGCCAAAGAGTTTTTGATAAAGGTGGAGGCATCTATAGCTATAACCAAATTAACCCCCTTGGGCAGAGTCTTCCGGATTTTGTCTACTTCCTCCTTAACCGCTTCGGCTGTATCAACGATACTGGCATCACTTTGTTTCTGAATCAGGATCCCCACCGCTTCTCGGTCATCCTTACGGCTATACTGGCGAACTTCCTTGTGAGCATCCGTAACCTCGGCCAACTCCCGGAGAGGTACCGAGCTGCCGTCCTCCAGAGGTATACGCAGTTCCATTATTTCTTCTATACTACTGAATTGTCCCAGTAGCCGAACGGTATATTCGGTTTTCGGTTCGGTAACCCGCCCGCTGGGCACATTATAATTTTCCAGTTTTAAACGGTTTACTATCTGGTTGATGGAAAGCCCATAGGCTTCCAATCGGCTCCGGTTCACATTTACCTGAATCTCTCGTTCCCGCCCCCCCTGAAGGGTTACTTTGGCCACCCCGGGCACCGTTTCCAGCCTTTGTTTGATCCTATCCTTGGCTAAACCATAAGTCTCGGTCAGGGAGAGGTCGCCGGATACCGCTAAGGTCATGATGGCCTCGGCATTCAAGTCCATCTTCTGGACCACGGGTTTTACGATGTCTTTGGGAAGTTGGGCCATGATGGCATCGATGGCTTTCTGGGTATCGTTGGCCGCTACGTTGATATCACTACCCATTTTAAATTCTAGGAGAGTAGATGTAAAGCCTTCGGAAGCTACAGAGACCACCCGGTCAAGACCGCTTAAGGATGACACCGCTTCCTCAATGGGGTCAACCACCTGGGTTTCAATTTCCTGGGCACCGGCCCCGGGGTATGCAGTAATAACCGTGACAAAAGGGACAACCAACCTGGGGAATAAGTCGGCCCCCAATCTGGAATAACCAACCAGTCCCAATACAATAAAAAGCATAATGATCATGGTCATCCCGGCCGACCGTTTAATCGAAAACTCAGTTACCTTCATGAAAATCCCCCTTCCTGGTAAGCCCCCGGAACAAAATTTCCACTATCTTCTCCACAACATCTTTGGAAAGAAGTTGACCCCCTTGATAGGGTTTCTTGATCTCCAAGAAAATACTTGCCATTATTTTGGCCTTGATATCCTGACGCAGCACTCCAGTAACCTGTCCTAACTCAATAAGTCCCTGCATTTCCCTTTGGCAGGTTGATTTGTTATTACTATCGATTAGTTCTGCTATTTTCTCCATCCAATTGGCACTCTGAGTTTTCTTCGCTGCTCCCTTCTCCATAGTTCTTATAACCATACCTCCCCCCATTTCCACAATATATGAACTTATGAATAATTTTATTTTCTATTCACAAAAAATATTATACAAATTTTATCTTTCTGTCAAGCCCTTTATTTCTTTAAAATCTAAAAAAAATGAGCCGGATTAAAAAATCCGACTCTAACTTATCTATGCTCCAGCCGTTGGCTTAATAATTCTACCCTTAATTCTTAACCTCGTACGCCGCCACCACTGCTTAAAATCTTCAATTAAGGTATAGGCCACCGGAATGACCAGAGGGGTCAAGATGGTAGAAGTTATCATCCCACCGATAATGACCAAACCAATGCCTTTCCTGATTTCCGCCCCGTCAGATAAGGCCAGGGCCGTAGGCAGCATACCAAAAATCATGGTAAAGGAGGTCATGAAAATCGGCCGTAATCGGGTGGTTCCTGCTTCTATTAGAGCATCCCGTAAATTCATGCCCCTGGCCATCAGAGTATTGGTGTAATCGATTAGCAACGTACCATTTTTAGCGGCCAAACCTTCCAGCATAATTATCCCGATAAAGGACATCATCTCAAGATTGGTACCGGTAATTGCCAAAGCAGCGAGGGCGCCAATCAGACCACAGGGTAGAGCCAACATTCTGATGATTGGTGTGAGATAAGACTCATAAAGGATAACCATAATCATATAAACCAAGGACAAGGCAAGAACCAAGGCAAAAGTTAAATCAGCAAAAGAATCCCTTTGATCCTTAATCTCCCCATAATAATCAATTTCGTACCCGGGAGGAAGCTCCATTTTAGCCCAGATCTTATCCCAGTTATCAGCTAGACCACCTACTGCTTCGGAAGTGGAGGCCGTTATGGTAATCAACTGATCCCGGTTTTTCCGCCGTATTTCAGTTGGACCTTTGTCTTGGGTGATTTCCGCTACTTGGCTCAATTGAATGACCTGGCCCTCACTGTTGGTAACGGTGATTTTGGCCAAATCGATTCCGTTAGACCTATCTGCTTCCCGCAACCGGACTCTTAAATCATATTCCTTACCCTTTTCTTTATAAAGAGTAGCCACCTCTCCCTCCATACTTGCCCGCAGGGCCAGGGCCACTTCACCTACAGAGAGGCCATACTCAGCTGCCCGTAAGCGGTCTATATTAACCTGAATCTCCGGCTGGCCCAACCCTTGCCAAGAGGAAGTAACATCGCCAACCCCTTGGGTTTCTTTAATCACTTTTTCTACCCTTGCTGCTATTTCAACTAACGTTTCCTGATCTGGGCCGGTAACTTCAACTTGAACGGGCGCCTCATTACCCAGTCCAGGCAAGCCCCCTTCGGTTACGGTTAAAGCCTCGGCCGGGATATTTTTATTAAAAGTCCTCACTTCGTCGGTAATCTCCCAAATTGTTCGCTGACGCTCGCTTTTGGGCTTTAGAACTACGGTTATTTTACCCATGTGAGAACCGGTTTTAGATGAGAAGTCAGAACCACCTATACCAACAGTGGTATAATAATTGGCTACTTCGGGAATGTTTTTCAGCTTAGCTTCAATATCTTTAAGGTTCTTGTCCGTTCTTTCCAGAGATGTTCCAGGGGCTAATTCAAGGGTCACATAAAATCTCCCATTATCGGTTTTAGCCATGAACTCAGAACCGATAGAACCCATGCTGTAGAGGGCTACACTGGCACCCAAAGACAATATTACCAGACCGAGCACCGTCCACCTGTGATCCAGGGACCATCTAAGCAGGCCCTGGTAGACGGACACTACCCAATCACCAACAGATTCGAATTTAGTACTTAACAAGTTTAAAAAAGTATTGGGACGGGGCTTCCCATTGCTGATAAGATTTCCTTCCTCACCGTTATCTTCTTTTTTAAACAACTTGGCAGCCAACATAGGCGTCAAAGTAAAAGAGATAAAAAGAGAGAACAAAGCAGCAAATACTACCGTCAGGCCAAACTGGCGGAAAAACTGCCCCACCATACCCTGCATAAAGGCAATAGGCAAGAAAACAACGATATCGGCCAAGGTTATGGCTACAGCAGCCATACCAACTTCTGCTCGGCCGTCAATAGCAGCCTTAATAGGATTCTTCCCCATTTTCATGTGACGATGTATGTTTTCCAAGACAACTATAGAATCGTCTACCAGAATCCCAACACAAAGGGTCAAACCCATTAAAGATAATAAATTGAAGGAATAGCCGAACATGTACATCATCATAAAAGTAGAAATGATGGATGTTGGAATGGCTAACATTACTATTAGCAAAGAACGCCATTCTCTTAAGAAAAATAACAGCACAAGACCTGTCATTAACACCCCCTCGATGAGGGTAAACTTGGTATCATTTAAGGAATTATTGATAAAAACGGAGGAATCAATGGCAATTACAAGTTTAACTTCTTTAGGGAGGGTCTTCTGAATTTTAGCAAGTTCCTTCTTAACCATCTCGGCGGTATCCACGATGCTGGCATCACTTTGTTTTTGAACAAGGAGGCCCACAGCTTCCCGATTATCCAGGCGGCTGTATATTCGTACTTCTTTAAAGGAGTCTTTGACTTCCGCCAGTTCTCCCAAGGCCACTGATCCGCCACCCTCCAAGGGAATACGCAATTCACGAATTTCGTCGATACTACTGTACTGTCCAAGGAGACGGACGGTATACTCAGTTTCCGGATGGCTAAGACGACCACTGGGGACATTATAGTTCTCCAGCTTTAAACGGTTGACAATCTTGTTAATGGAAAGGCCATAAGCTTCCAGGCGGCTGCGTTCTACCTCTACCTGTATTTCCTTCTCCTTCCCCCCCTGGATAGTTACCTTAGCTACCCCAGGTACCGTTTCCAATCTTTGCTTAATCCTGTCCTTGGCCAAACGATATGTTTCTGTTAGGGGAAGATTCCCTGAAACAGCCAGGGTCAATACAGGTTCGGAGTTTAAATCCACTTTCTGTACAATGGGCTTTTCAATATCTTTAGGGAGTTTATAAGCCATGGCATCAATGGCTTTCTGAGTATCATTAGCAACGACTTCAATATCAGTACCCATTTTGAATTCCAAAACAGTCCAGGTATACCCTTCAGAAGCAGAAGAAACCACTCTGGATAGACCGCTTAATGAAGATACCGCTTCTTCAATAGGATCTACTACCTGCGATTCTATCTCTTGCGGACCTGCCCCTGGATATGTAGTAACTATAGTCACAAAGGGTATTTCAGTTTTGGGAAACATGTCGGCCCCCATCCTGCTATACCCTACTAAGCCCAGCACTAAGAAAAACACTATTATCATAGTAATTCCCGCTGAGCGTTTTACAGATAACTCAGTTATCTTCACCTTCATTCACCTCCCCGTATAAACCTTTAAACAGAACATCTATAATGTTGATTATTAAATCCTGGGGTAGAAATTGAGTGTGACTAAAGTTTTTAATTTCCCAGAGAATACCCGACATAAGCTCCGCTTCAACATCTTTTCGTATCAATCCCGCCGCTTGACCACATTTGATGAGTTCAAAGAATTCTCTTTGATTATTATCAGTTCCTAACCTTTGGAAAATTTCCACCAATTTTTCCGGCCAACTCAGGCTGTTAAGGGTATTCAGAGCACTATTCCCCACAGTCCCCACAGTCATTTTCTCTCCTCCCCCTCATAAAAAAAATCATCTTCTAATGACTGACCGTCAGTCAGTTACAAGTTAATTATATGTTACCCTTTTCTCCCAAGTCAATGTTTTTTATTTAGCCATTAAACCCCTTTGAATAAAATCCACAAGTACGGGGGTTATTTCGTCGAGTGAACCGGGTTCCTCCCATAAAATAGCGCTGTGAGTTACCCGTTCTACCGTCCCGATAATCAAATAAGCAGTAGTAACAGGGTCAGTCTTGGCAAAGATCCCTTGTTCCATCCCTTCTGTAAGAATTTCACAGAGGGGTCCTACTATTTTTCGGTTCATTTCCCGGCTTTCACTGTCGTATAATGCTTCACAGGACACTTCCCGGTGAATAACCCTAAGCAAATCTTGGTTTTTTTTCAAAATATCTATAGATGACAGTACCGCATGCTCAATTTTCTTACATGGATCTGGTTCTCCGGTCATCCTGATTAGGGCTGTTTCAATGATTTCATTGATAATTTGTTCATGAATACCCATCCGGACGTGTTCTTTGCTATCGAAATACAAATAAAATGTGCCCTGGGCCACCCCCACCTTTTTGACAATCTGGCTAACACTGGTCTTCTCATAACCCAATTGGGCAAAAAGCTCCGCTGCAGCCTGTAATATCTCTTTCCGTCGTTGTACTTTGGGGTTATTCATTAGTGGCACCCTCCAGAAATAACTTAACAGCATCTGCAACAGCTTCTTCGAAAAGAAAATCCTCAGTAATAGCACAATACCAGGAACCAGGGCCAAAGATCATAAGTTCCAAATACTGACCCAAATGTTCAGCTGGGATATCTTTTCTGATATCCCCTTGCTGCTGACCCCATGCAAGAATTTCGGCTAAAAATTTTTCCAGGGCTATTTGATCCGGCTCCGCCATCCCGTAATTCAAGTAAGCTTTAAAGGTTTCAATCATTTGGACCCTAACAAATTCTTTATTCTCGCGAACAAACCTGGTCCAAGCCTGCATTAACATGGTCAAACGACTTTTTGTGTCGGGTAATTGGCGCAATTCCTGCCGTAATACATCTCTCCGGTGACCTATTTCCTGTACAAGAAAATAAGAAACTACCGCTTCTTTGGTAGGAAAATAATTATAAAAAGTTCCTTTACCCACATCCGCTGCTTCTGTAATCTGTTCTACAGTGGTGGCCTCTGTCCCCTGCCGGCGAAAAAGCTCCAGGGCCACTTCCATGATCCGCTTTTTAGTTTCTTCCTTTTTCCGCTCTCGCCGGGACACTTTTTCCTCCATTAATTCCCCCACCATCAATTTGTGACTGCAGTCATTATTGTATTTAGTCATATTTTACCGTACCTTTTTGATTTAGTCAATATATTTGGTTACCGTAACGACTTAACCGGGTTATTGATATACTGTAATAGGGCCTGTGAAAAGGAGATGAACTTATGGTCATAAAAAAAAATCAGAAAAAAATAATACCCACCGTTAAGAAGAAACCCTCTAAGCCCCCAAAAAAAGTAAATAAACCTGCGGTCAAAAAGACCCCGGCACCTGAGCCCTTGCAGGAAATTATTCTACCCAAAGTTCCCTTCTTTCTGGTGGTAACCTTAATGCAGCAAGTTCCTGCACCTGGTAGAACCATTAATATCTTCGAAGACGGCAGCCTGCTGACTACAGGTGTCACCGATGAACTGGGCATCGCCCACTTCCCGGATATACCTGCTCCTTTATCCAAAGAACTGCTGGTTCAGGTTATTGGGGCCCGAGGGATAGATGCCGAAGGGGTTGCTTCTTCGGGCAGTTCCTTTATCATCTTAGATGTTAGGCAGTAGTGGTGGGGGGTCGGGTTGTTGATAATTGAACGCACTCATGTGCTCCGTGCCTAGTGCTTCTAAAGCGTCCCTCCGCAAAATCGCTGCTTTTCAATTATCAACAACCCTTGCTTAGGGGTTGAAAGATTTAACAAGAAAGAGCCTGTTTTGCATTCTGCAAAACATGGCTCTTTTTATTCTAAACAATATTCATATACTTTCCCGCTGCTTAAAGATTTAGGCACATCAATTAGTCTTTGGTTCCTGGAACCTCGGAAGGAGAGGCTTAGGTCTTTTTCTTCTTCTCTAAAAGGGCCGTCGATGAGCAAATTGGTCAAAGCCAGTAACTCTTTGATACCTTCATCCCGCTGACTAAGAGTCATTAACTCTTCGAAGGTATAGCCGGTGAAGGTTACTATATCTTTGCCCTGGGCCTTGACCCTACGGGCAAGATAAGCTACCGCAACGGCCTGGATGAAGGGTTCGCCGCCGGAAAAAGTAACGCCTTTAATTAGCTTTAGCGGGCCCAGTTCTTCCAGCACCTCTTCAACATCCATCTCTATCCCACCATTGGGATCCAAAGTATCTGGGTTGTGACAGCCTTTACAACAACGGGGACAGCCCTGAGTGAAAATTACCGCCCGTAAGCCAGGGCCGTCCACCACACTTTCCCTGGTGATTCCTGCAATCCTGATTTTCATCGACTCACCCTTTATAAGTAATCGCTTATATCTCCTGACCGGAACCAAGGAACTTTTCTTGCCAGGACTGGTACCATTCGGTTAACATTCTAGGATTGTTAATACCTTCGGCAAACCTTTGGATAACAACAGTAAACACATATATTTCTTCTTCACCAAGGAGAATACTGGATTCCCAATACGGAGCCCGGGCCACCCAACGCCCCCCCAGGTTGGTCAACATGGTCTTGGCCAGGTAACATCCAATTTCACAAACCACCACCAGAAAACGGTTACTAAATTCCAGCGGATCTGAACTACTCTGCAATTGATGCCGCCAAGCCGGAGTTATGTATTGTTCAAGGTTACTAATGCTTTCAGGAAGAAAATCCAACTTAACACCCCAAATATTCTCCAAATCATCAATACAAGCCCAGGCCATTTCTTCCAGATGACTAATAGTCCGCTCTTGCCACCTGGGATCAAGATTACTTTCCTTCGGTTCCCAATCAACCCCATCCGGATACCATTGATCAAACCAACGGTTCATCAGCTCCGAATAACTCTGCCGCCGATTCTTAAAGATGTCAATTACTTCTCCCATGATGTCATTACCTCTGAGGTTATTTTAATAGGTCAGTCGTCAGTCGTCAGCTAAAACAAGTTTGAGCAGTATTAGTGGCCGTTTAATAACCCCCCAAAAAACGCACCCTGCGGGTGCGCTTTTTTATTCTTTAGCTGACGACTGATAGCTGACAGCTGATAGCTGACCAATTAAGCCTACCCTCAAGCTATTATAGCGGCGATTCTCCGGGTTGTGTTATGGCTGACCCGGTCTTCCAGTTCAGCCACCTTGGCGTCGTTGAAGCGATCCACGGTGCTTAAGTACCCGGTAATCCGTCTTACCCGGTTGATATCAGGGAACCCGCATTGGGGGCATTCATTTTGATTGATAACACCAGTGTAATGGCAGCTCATGCAGAAGTCAATGGGGAAATTGATACCAGCATAACCGATGTTGGAATCCTTCATATAACGCAGTACCGCCTCCACAGCCTCCAGGTTGTGGATGGGGGGCGCCGGGAATTCCACATAACTGATATGACCGGCATTACAATAACCGTGATAGGCCCCCTCAATAGTAATCTTATCATGAGAACTGACGGGGAAACTAACAGGTAAATGGAAGGAGTTGCTGTAATATTCCTTATCGGTAACACCTGGGATGATTCCGTAGTCTTTGCGATCCATATCCACAAAGCGACCGGACAAACCTTCCGCCGGAGTGGCAATAAGGGAATAGTTTAAACCATATTGTTCAATAGCTTCATCGGTTTTCTTGCGGAGATAAGCCACTATTTCTTGACCCAGTTGATGGGCTTCCATGCACTCGCCGTGATGTTTGCCGGTCAGGGCCACCAGGGTTTCCGCCAAACCGATGAAACCTACTGTAACGGTGCCGTGTTTGATAGCCTCTTCAATAGTATCGCAAGGTTTAAGATTTTCTGAACCCAGATACAGGCCTTGCCCCATTAAGAAAGGCATATCCTTAACTTTTAGGTTGGCTTGAACTTTAAACCGGTGGTAGAGTTGATCGCAAACCAGTTTCACTATCTCATCCAATTGGGCATAAAACTTATTCATATCCCGTTCGGCTTTAATGGCTATCCTGGGTAGGTTAATGGTAGTGAAAGACAGATTACCCCGCTTCTCAGTAATTTCCGGGCCCAAAACATTAGAGATAACCCTGGTTCGGCAGCCCATGTAGCTGACCTCGGTTCCATAAGGTTGATTGAAAGTGGCATCCATGAAACTAAAGGTGGGGTTCATCCGTTTGGAAGCCACCCGGATTGCCAGTTTGAAGAGATCGTAGTTGGGATCCCCTTCTTTAAAGTTGATACCGTCCTTAACCCGGAAAATAATATTGGGGAAAATGGGGTTCTCGCCACGGCCCAAACCTTTTTCATAGGCCAACAGCAAGTTCTTCACTACCCTTCTGGCTTCAGGAGAGGTTTCCGTTCCTATATTCAAGCTGGAAAAAGGCACCTGGGCTCCGGCCCGGGAATGCATAGAGTTCAGGTTATATATCAAAGCCTCCATGGCCTGGAAGGTTTCGTTATCATCGGCATCTTTCACAAAGGGAGCGATATCCCGGTCAAAATAGGGAAAGGATTGGCCTCCGTGCATGTCGTTCTGGGAACTTTGGAGGATGATGGCGGCCAAGGCCGTAGCGGAATTAGGACGTTTAGGCGGACGGATATAGCCGTGACCGTTGTTAAATCCCTTTTCCAATAATTCGCCCAGGGGTATCTGAACACAATTGAGGGTTTTTCCGTAAAAATCCAGGTCATGAATGTGAATATCACCACGGACATGGGCATTGGCCTGTTCCCCGGGAATCAATCGGGAAAGATAATATTTCTTACTGGCCGCACTGGCTATTTGCAGCATCTTAGCCGAAGGAGAATTGCTAACATTGGCGTTTTCCCGGCTGGTTTCCTGGAGAATCTCACCCACCGCATCCATCAGGTCGGACTTGGCATCCCGCATGATGGTCCGTTTGGCCCGATAAAGGATATAAGCCTTGGCAGTACGGGCATGTCCCTGTTCAATAAGAACCTTCTCTACGCCATCCTGAACATCTTCAACGGTAAATAGATTGCCATTGAACTTTTGTTTCAGGTGTTTCATAACTTCCAGGGTAAGCTCCATAGCTGTTTGCCGGTCTTCACCACCTACTGCTTTAGCTGCTTTAAAGATGGCATCAGTTATCTTACGCTCGTCAAATTCCATTTCCCGGCCATCTCTTTTAAGAATCGTCGAAAACATGATATAATGGGCCCCCTTTATGTAATTATCATATTCTAGCCTTTCAAAAGTTTCTCCAGTTCATGAATGAAATTACCTACATCCTTGAACTGGCGGTAGACAGAGGCAAACCGGACATAAGCAACCTGGTCAAGTTCCTTTAAACTCTCCATTACCATCTCACCAATCTGATCGCTGGTGACTTCAGGATCCATGGAGTTACGCAAATCCCGCTCCACCGAATCTACCAGTTCCTCCATCTGGCTCATGGTAATAGGCCTCTTCTCGCAAGCCTTGATGACACCTCCCAGTAATTTGCTGCGATCAAAGACTTCTCTAGATCG
>JAJZSN010000144.1 GCA_021849745.1 Bacillota bacterium
CGATCTGGTAGATGGCTAGAACTTTGTTAATACAAAAAGGATAAAATTCTTCTATTTTTCTTTTCAACCATAGGCTTGGGGTGATGATGAGATCAGCATTATAGAGCAATTTTTCCTGGTTTTTTAGCAAAGGTTGGTGTAGGCGGGAACGCCCTCCTTCCAATCTGACCAAAGAACGACAAGTATAAACTATGGGGATCCGAAAGTTTTTCTTATAATAGTTGGCCAGGTCACCCCATTGAACACTGTGGATATGAATCAGAGCCGGTTTGCTATAGCCGGATTTATTTAACCATGAAGTTATGGCAGAGGGGCTAAAGACCTGCTGTTGGTAGGAATGAAATTTGGACTTCGGAGGAAAGCCAATCAGCCTGACCCCCTTTGGATTTGTTATCTCCACTCTGGGATATTGACTTTGGGTTAGTACTAAAACTTCTGTTCCTACCCTCGCTAGGGCAAAGCTAAGCTTGGTTGCTACTACTCCTAAACCTCCGATAATTCGGGGCTCGTATTCATTGGTTAGAACCCATAATCTCATTCGGTTCACTCCTGCCATTCCAATAACCCTTTTACCGTTTTTGAATTAGGTGATATAACGCTTCAAATTCATTGGCTGTCCGCTTCCAAGAGAAGGAGTTGCATACCCAGTGACGGGCTTTTCTACCGGTATTAACCAACAGCTGGGGGTCGGCTAGCGCCTTGTCGATGGTTTTCACCCAGGCAGCCTTACTATGATAGGGTCTGACCAGCCATCCGCCGGTACCATGGGCGATGCTTTCCCGGATTCCCCAAGCATCGCTTCCCATCGACGGCAAAGCGCAGGAAGCAGCTTCGATATTGACCATCCCGAAGGCTTCGGGAAGTTGGGATGGGCAGATTAACAAGTCGGCTGCCAGGTAGAACCTATGCATTTTTTCATGAGGAAGGAGAGGAAAAAAACGAACGGGAAGGCCTTTGGCTAATGTTACTATTTTCTTGTGAAAAGGATTTTTCCCTGGCTGGGGCTTGCCGCCTACTATCCATAACCTAAGGCCAGGGTGTTTTATAATCAATTGTGCAAATGCTTTTAATAGCAACACAATTCCTTTCCGCGGTATAAGTCGCCCGGCATATAACAGTACTGTTTTATTGGATATGCCCATTTTCCCCCGGATAAATTTTCGGATGTTTTGGCCCAAGGGAGAATTACGGGAGGGGAACCGGTCTAAGTCAACTCCTGGATGAATGACAAAAATTTTGTTATATAGGTTTTTATAGCGTCTTATCAAGTAGAGGCCCAGATAATTACTATTAACTACCACAGCGTTGGCGCTATAAAGACTATCTTTCAATGCTTGGGGGGAGATGTGCTTTTTCGAAAGAAAAATGGTAGAATGAACATTCAACACCACAGGGGCATTTTTTTTATTACGAACCAATTTGACAAAGGCAGGGCGGTTATCTATTTGAATAACTGTGGGTTTATGTTGTTTCATATCTTGAATAACTTGAGGCAAATAATGACCAAAGTTGATGGTTTTAATCCTCAAACCCTTGTTTTGTTTTGGTGAACCTTTGCCGTAAAGGTTTACTTGGTGCCGTCCGGCTAACTCTCTGGCTAGATGAGAAAGATAGATTTCTATGGATGAGCAAGGGGAAGGTGGCAATGGTTTATTTCCAGGGGTTATTAAGGCAATTTTCATGCTACTACCTCCATGTCTTAAGCTATTTTATGAAAAAACAACTGCCCTTGCGCCAGAATTCTAAATTAAGGGCTTTATAAGTTGACATACCGGTTATGATATAATATAATCATATCAAATTAAAATGATTTTCCTTCAGGGATAGGTGCAATTCCTTACCGGCGGTAGTGTTGTTTTTTCGACCAAGCCCGCGAGCCCTTCGGGGTTGATCCGGTGCGATTCCGGAGCCGACAGTTAAAGTCTGGATGGGAGAAGGACTTAATAGTGTACTAAGAGGTACGCTATTTAACCCTATGTTGCCTATGCCCTGGAGATTATTTCTCTGGGGCATTTCTTATTGTCAGCTGTCAGCATGAGGGATTGCTTTAAAAGTCAACCCAAAAAGCTGAAAGCTGATAGCTAATAGCTGACAGCTCAAATGAGGTAATCACATGCACGCAAATCACATGGATGATGAAAAATATATGGCTATAGCTCTGGAACTAGCGGCCAGGGCCAGGGGGCGTACCAGTCCCAACCCTCTGGTAGGGGCGGTGGTGGTGAAGGACGGCCGGATTGTGGGACAAGGTTACCATGAGAAAGCGGGTACACCCCATGCCGAGGTTCATGCTCTAAGGGAAGCCGGGGAACAGGCCATGGGTGCCACCATCTATGTTACCCTGGAGCCCTGCTCTCATTATGGGCGAACCCCGCCCTGCAGTGAGGCTGTGATTAATGCCGGGGTGGCCCGGTGTGTGGCCGCCATGGTGGACCCCAACCCACTAGTGGCTGGGCGGGGCCTGGACCAGATCCGTCAGGCGGGTATAGAAGTATCTTCCGGGGTGTTGGAGGAAGAAGCCCATCGGCTTAACGAAGTATTTATCAAATACATCACAACCAAAGAACCTTTTGTGGTAATGAAATCGGCCATGACCTTAGATGGCAAAATCGCTACCCACACCGGCCATTCTCGCTGGGTTACCGGGCCTGAGGCCAGGGAACGGGTTCACCGGCTGCGGGATGAGTATGATGCCATTATGGTAGGAGTGGGTACCATCCTAGCCGATGACCCGGCTCTGACCACCCGGTTAACGGAAAGAGGTCGCGATCCCGTAAGGATAATCCTGGACAGTCAGGCCAGGACACCTTTGACGGCCAAGATATTAAACCAGCATTCCCAGGCAGCCACCATCATCGCAGTTACCCAACAAGCCCCTCAACAAAGGGTGGCGGCCCTGGAGCAAGCTGGGGCCAAAGTTCTTACCGTACCGGACATGGACGGACGGGTGGATATAAAGCGTCTAATGAGCATTGTCGGGCAGGAAGGCATAACCGGCATCCTCCTGGAAGGAGGCGGCCAGGTCAACGGAGCAGCCCTTGCAGCAGGTATCGTTGACAAGGTAATCTGGTTCATCGCCCCCAAACTAATCGGCGGCCAAACCGCCCCCACCCCCATCGGCGGCCCTGGAGCAACCACCATGGACGAAGCCCTAAACCTAACCAGGGTGAAACTAGAACAACTCGGCCCAGATATCATGATCGAAGGATATATCCAAACCACCAGCCCCTAAAGTAAGTAATAAGCCTATAAGAATCGCTCAAAGCTGACAGCTGATAGCTGACAGCTGACAGCTACCCCCCAAGGAGGTCATGCAAGTGTTCACCGGTATTGTTGAAGAATTAGGTACCATCAAAAGCATAAATAAGACCGGCAAATCAGCCCGGCTCACCATCGAGGGCCAGGTGGTGCTAGGAGATGTCAAGCTGGGGGACAGCATCGCCGTTAACGGGGTTTGTCTAACGGTTACGGAGTTTGATACCAAAACCTTCGCTGTGGACGTAATGGCCGAAACCCTGGCCAAATCCAATATCGGCCTACTTAAGCCGGGCAGTCGGGTTAACTTGGAAAGGGCCCTCCGGTTAAGCGACCGTCTGGGAGGACACTTGGTCAGCGGCCACATCGATGGCATCGGCGCTATTACCGGCCAGGAGCGGGTAGAAATCGCCGTGGTTACCGAAATCAAAGCTCCTCCCCAGGTGATGAAATACATCGTCCCCAAAGGCTCAGTAGCCATAGACGGCATTAGCCTAACCGTGGTTGACCATACTGAAGATACTTTTCGGGTATCCCTTATTCCCCATACCGCCAAACTTACATCCCTGGGCTTCAAAAAAATCGGCGACGTGGTCAACCTTGAAGGAGACGTGATAGGAAAATATGTTGAAAGATTGATTAGCTTCCGGAATCCCCAGCAAAACGTTTCCGGCAACAAACCCACCGGAAGTCTATCCCTAGATTTTCTATCCCGCAATGGCTTCGCTTAGTAGTAAAGCCATCATCCCCCCTGACCGCAAATAAATACAAACGAGGTGTAAAATTATGAAATTCAATACTATTGAAGAAGCTATCGAAGATATTAAACAAGGTAAATTGCTGGTAGTAGTGGATGATGAAGATAGGGAAAACGAAGGCGACCTGGTGATGGCCGCCTCCATGGTGACCCCTGAAGCCGTTAATTTCATGGCCATCCATGGCCGGGGCCTCATCTGCCTACCCATGATCGGCCAGCGGCTGGACGAGTTGGATTTGCCGTCAATGGTCAACAATAACACCGACCCTCATCATACTGCCTTCACCGTTTCGGTAGACGCAGTGGGAACCACCACCGGCATTTCCGCCCACGAAAGGGCTCTGACCATCCAAAAGATGCTGGATCCTGCCACCAGACCTGAAGATCTGCGGCGGCCTGGGCACATCTTCCCCTTGCGGGCCAAGGAAGGCGGTGTACTGCGGCGTACCGGCCATACCGAAGCAGCGGTGGATTTGGCAGCCATGGCAGGACTAGATCGGAA
>JAJZSN010000145.1 GCA_021849745.1 Bacillota bacterium
TGGAGTTAGCGGTAATTCCGGGCAGTTGAACATTGGGTAAACGGTTAAAAAAGGGGGTCATGCCATCTATAAACTCAGGTGCGGTACAACCGATACAGGGGGTATTAGCTTCCACCGGCCAGTTGTGATGTTCTCCACTCCATTGGCGTGTGGGGCAATCCGAATGAGTGACAGGGCCTTTACAGCCTATTTTATAAAGACAACCTTTATCCCCTGGGTGTTGGGCGAAGATGCTGTTTTCGAAATGCTGCCGCCGGGGACAGTTATCATGGATTATATCGCCGTAAAACATGGTGGGACGGTTATAGGCATCCAAATCAGGAATTCCATACAGGAGCAAGTGGGCCAAAGTCCCCATAGTCCAATCGGGATGAGCGGGACAACCCGAAACATTAACCACTTGAACTCCGGGGAGAACCTTACTTACCGGTACTGATTGGCTGGGGTTGGGCCTGGAAGCAAAAGGACCGCCGAAAGAAGCACAGCTACCTACAGCCATTACGTATTTGGCCTTGGGTCCTAGGTATTGCACCGCCTCCAGGGCCGTTATCTCCCGGCCGTCGGCCCGGTGGCCGATGACACAGTAGCGGCCCTTATCCCGTAAAGGAATAGTCCCTTCCACTATCAGCACATATTCGCCTTTATGGTTTGCCGCCACCTCGTCCAATACCTCTATAGCCTGAACCCCTTCTGCCGCCATCATGGTATTGGAAAAGCGAAAGTCAATGGTCTCGAAAAGCAATTGCCTGACGGTGGGGTCAGCTGCATTAAGAAAAGAAAGGAAATTACCTGTACAAGTCATGCACTCTAACCAGATGACAGAGGGCTTAATCTTCCCGTGGAAAGCCTCGGCCAGCCGAGGCACCACCAAATCAGTGACACTCAAGGCCGCTGTGGAGCTTAAGATTAATTTCACAAACTCCCGTCTGGATAGCATGATTGCATCACCTACCGTTAGTCAGTCGTCAGTCGTCAGATTTAAGCAGTATGATTTGCTTCTTATGGTGGGAAGGTTGGGGGTATTTACTCCGTAACTTTTCAGGCTCCAAACCAGCTACCATTTATGTTCCCCTCCGTCTTTAATGAGAGGTGACTGCACCTTTACGCCCTTTTAGGGTAATGTCTCGGCATCCAACGGGCTGTCTATCGCACGCTGGTGAAAAGTTACTCCGCAAATACCCCCAACCCTATGCATGACTGGCTTATGAGCATTTCCAAGGGTCAGCTATCAGCTGTCAGCTATCAGCCATCAGCTTTTTCACCCCCAGCCTTTACCCTCCAACTACGAACTATGAACTACGAACTACGAACCCAACTGCAGAGAATGCTAATACCTTCCCCCTAAAACCTAACCCCTGACCGCAAACCTATGCAAGCTAAATCTCCCTCCTACCCATCGCCTTCGGGATATAATCTGCGGTTCTGGCGGCGAGGGCCATTACTGTCATGGTGGGGTTGGCTCCGCCGGAGGTGACGAAAACGCTGGCATCACAGATAAATAGGTTGGGTATGTCGTGACTTTGGCAGAAGCCATTGACCACCGAGGTCTTGGGGTCGTTGCCCATCCGGCAGGTGCCATGGAGGTGGGCGGTATCGGCCACCACATACCTGGGTTCACCGCCGGCGGCGGCCAGGATTTCTTTACACTTTTCCACCCCGTGGGCGATGAGTTTGAGGTCGTTATCCCCGTAACCGAAGGTCACCTTGGGAACAGGCAAGCCGTGGCGGTCTTTGAGATTAGGGTCTAGGGCCACCTGGTTATTGGGGTTGGGCAGCACTTCGCCCACCAGGGTTAGGCGGGCATAAAAGTTATAATCCCGTAACAAATCCTGCAAAGCCTTGCCCCATAACAAGTACTGGTTGGCAATGGCCCTGCCGAAGGCCACCGGGCGGGAGCCGTGGGCGTGGATGGTATAACCCCGGACAAATCCCCGGCCCGGTTCGGTTTCATAAAAATCTTGGGTGGAGGCCAATACGGGCGTCCCTTTATACAACCGAATTTCCCGGTCAAAATAAGCGTATACATCATGACTGCTATGGGGCATCAGGTTTTTCCCCACCATGCCACTGGTGTTGGCCAGGCCGTTGGGGAACTGGGGACAGGCGGAATTCAATAACAACCGGGGGGTTTCGATGACAAAGGCAGATAAGATAACTACCCTGGTCCGCTGCTCGTATTCCTGGCCGTCATGGACATAGGTAACCCCGCTGACCTTGCCGTTGTTATCAAGGTTGACCTTGGTAACCATACAGTTGGGCAAAACTTTGGCCCCAGCCCGCTGGGCCTGTGGGATATAAGTTATCAAGGTGCTGAATTTGGCATTAGGTTTGCAGCCCTGGTTGCAGAAGCCCCGGTTGGTACAGGGCGGCCTGTCGTTATACGGCGCCGATAGAATAGCCACCGGGGTGACCGAACTTCGAATACCCAACCGCTCACAACCTATCATGAAAACCTCGGCATTAGCCGACACAGGATTGCGCTCCGGCTGGGGATAAGGGCCGCGAAAAGCGCCCCAGGGAAAGTCCCTGGGCCCCGAGACGGCAATCTCTTGTTCAATCTGGTGATAATAAGGCTCCAGGTCTTTGTACTTAATGGGCCAGTCTTCAGCCACGCCATCCCTGGTCTTGACTTCGAAATCCGATTCATGGAAGCGCAAAGCCACTCCGGTGAAATGGCAGGTTCCGCCCCCCACCCCGAAACCGGAGTTGTTATGGCCCAAGCGCAAAGGGTCTTTACCGTCCACCAACCGCAACTCACGCCAACCCAATTTCTTCATATCCAGTTCATCACTGGTCCAGTCATTCTGGGGATCCCAATGGGGACCGGCCTCCAGTACAACCACCTTGAAACCGGCCTCGGCCAGCTTCTTGGCCAACACCCCGCCGGCGGCCCCGGCCCCCACGATACAGACATCAGCGGGTTGATTATCCTGTTTACTCACCATCTCTGACCGCCTCCCAAGGATCCACGCCTCCTAGCTCAATCCGCACATAGCCCCGCGGGTAAGCAGGACCGGCATAGCCCATTTGAGACCAGACTCCAGGCAAAGAACAATATATCTCAACAGCCTCCCGAAGAAGGATTTTGAAAAAATCCTTGGCGGGTAAACCCTGCCAGATAGCCCCCGGAGGTTGTCCCCCGGCCATTTCCGTTAATACCCGGTCCTGTTCTTCGGGCTTTAAATCGGGAAATTCTTTACCCTGAAACAACCCCTTAGCCGTTTCGTTAATCCCGGTTAAACCATTACGGAACAAAATTCTTTCTTCCGGCAGATTGGCCTTCCGATAGCCTTCACCAATATTATCAGCCAATTTATGGTCTATGTGCCCCACCACCTGGGCCAAACGATCCCCGTTTTCTTCACCAAGAAGCCGACTACAGACCTTCTTCAGCAGCTCCAACTCCTGTTCAGCCAAAAACCGTGGTTTTCCCGGCTCAATCATCCGTTTTCTAATCAACCTAGCCGTATACTCATCCCAATGGTCAGAGTTTTGCAACATGTCAAATTGTGGATAGAAGGATTGCATGATTCACCTCGTTTTTTTGGTTCGTAGTTCGTAGTTGTTTGAGCTGGCTTGCAAGCCTCTCAAAGACTAAAGGAACTACCCGGAAAACTATGAACTACGAACTACGAACTATGAACCCAAATCATTACTCCCCAGCCAGGGCTGTTGCCAGTCCCGGCCAATATATGGCGATAAACCCTAAGAGACTAATAGCAGCGAGCATCAGAGGCATCATTACCGGGGGGCCGGTAAGGACGTTGCGTAGTTTCCAGCCCCCTACCCGAAGCATAATTCCTCGCACATGGAGGATAAAACCGATGGTGGCAGCCACCAATTCAACGGCCAGTAGGACTGCAAAAGCCACCCGTAACCAATAGACATTCCATACTCCGAGGGCCAGAGCCAGCAAAGCCAGGAGAGGTGAGCTCAACACCGGTCCCCACATGACCCAATGGCGGAAATTACCCCGGTAGTGAAACAAGCCCACCTGGATGGAAATCATAACAAATGCCAGGCCGCTGAAAACCATGAGAATCCGGTCGGTAGGCCAACCTTCCCAAAAAGCCATTGTTCATCCCTCCCACTATTTCTTGCCAAAGGCGGCTTGGTGTTCCCAGCCCTCGATGCCGCCATCCAACACCGCCAGGTTCTCATAACCCTGGGTATCTAAATATTCGGCAGCGCTGACACTGCTAGCGCCGTGGAAGCAGACCAAAACCACCTCTTGATTGTCAGGGATTTGGGTCAGGGAATTCTGCAATTCCCCAAAAGGTACGTTGGTAGAACCCTGGATATGGTGCTGCACATACTCATCCTGGGGTCGCAGGTCAAGAATAAACATGTTCTCACCGGTACTGATTCTGGTTTGTAGTTCTACTGGGCTGATATGTTCAACTGTCATAAAAAGTTCCATTCCTTTCGCTGTGCTCAAGGCACAAAAATTTAATGAAAGTGCTCTAACAATTCTATTGTGATATAATGATATTGCAGTT